>CAMJNS010000112.1 GCA_946407375.1 uncultured bacterium | reverse complement strand
ATATTTCTATTGCTTTAGGTTCTTTAAACTGAGAAAGAATTTCTATTTTAGCAAATATCTGACTTTTAGTTTCTGAAGAAGAATTTGGTTCTCCTAACCGTTTAATAACTTCTTTAAAATCATATCCAGATATAGCTTTAACAGCAGAAAATCTTACAGCATCATTTTCATCTTCAGCACACTTAATCAAAGCTTTCAATGCTACAGTTGCTCCAGTGGTTCCTAAAGCATATGCGGCAGAAGCTCTTACATATTTGTCGCTATCTCTCGTAGCACCAATAAGAGCTTCAACAACCCTAGGTTCTGATCTTCCACTTAATGCAGTTGCTGAGGCATATCTTACAGCAACATTTTCATCTTTCAAGGCTTTTATTAAAGAAGTTACGGATTTTTCAGAATCCATACCGCCTAAGGCTTCGGCAGCCATAGCTCTAATAGCTTCAGATTCTAAAGGATTATTTAAAGCTTTACTTAATGGGTCTACTATTTCTTCGCTTTCTTCAATTCCAATAGCAGCTTTAGCTGCCATTTGTCTCATTTGTTCATTGTTATCGTTTAAACCTTTTAAAACTAATTCTTTACGAGGAATGGGGCTACCGTCTGGCTGGAAATACTCTATAGGTAATTGTTCAACCTTGAATACAACCATTTCTTTATAGTTTCTAGGAGCATTTTCTTCATTTTGCTGTGAACTAGAATTTGTTTGATGTTGTTCCCCTGATATAACCAAAGCTCCACCTAAGTATTCCTCTGCAACTTTGCAAAGTTCTTCATCATTTTGTTTGGAAATTTCTAATAGTGGTTCTATTGCTCTAGAGTCACCTAAAGATCCCAGACATTCTGCTGCTACCAATGATATTGCAGGATCTGGATCATAAAGAGTTTTAATAAGTTCGGGAACTGCTGAATCAAGTTTTTGATAACCAATTTCCCTAATTGCAGCAATACGGTGTCTTGTGGGAAGTTTAGTATTGGTTAATATTCCAACAGGATCACTAATTAGTTGTTGATAATCTAATTCGTATTCTGGTTCTTTTTTATCCTTATTAGAAGAAGTTTCATTTATTGAATCTTCTTTTTCAACTTTCTCTTGTTGTTCAACCTTTTCTTCTTTAACTTCTATTTTTTGCTCCTCAACAGGAACATTTTCATTTTCTATTTCTTCTTTTGGAGCTTTATCTTCTTTAACAGGAGCTATACTTGCATGATTCTTTTTTGAAATAGAAGAATCAGCAGCCTTTGAGCCTGCTTCTCTAACGTTTTCCGGCAGTTTTATGTGCGACATCTTATATCGCTGTATTGCTATACGTGCAATTACTACGATAACAAGCACTACAACCAGAATAATTAAAATTGTATCAATATCAAGATTATTCATCGTTTCTATTTATCGACTTTATTAGTATAATGTTTTAAAAAAATTTTGTATAGAATGATAAATAGATAAAAAAAATAAATCTGTTTGTCTTTATAAAAGGTGAAATAATATGAAACTTATAGGGAATATAATTATTTCAGACGAAGTGTGGAACACTAATTTTTCTTGTGACTTAAATAGATGCAAAGGGAAATGTTGTCAATATGGGGACATAGGTTCACCCATAACAGAAGATGAAGAACAAAGAATAAAAGCTAATTTAGAAAATGTTAGACCCATACTTTCTGAAGAAAACATAAAACTTCTAAATAAATCTATTGCTATAAAAGACCAAAAGGGAGATTTGCACATAGTGGAAGGAGCTCACAATACTCCTTGCCCTCTTTCCTATATAAATAAAGATAATATTGTTTTATGTTCTTTACACGATTATTGCTTAAAAACCAATAAGAAAGTTCTAGATTTAAAACCTCTATGGTGTTCACTTTTTCCACTTATTATAAAAAGCACCCCCGTAGGCTGGATAATTAATTGCTACATTCCTGAATTTTGTAAATCAATAGATAACCCACCTCCATTATTACTGTCTTTTTCAGAGTATTTATCAGAAATCTTCGGTGAAAAGTGGGTAGAAGCAGTAAAAAAAGAATATATCAAAGAAAAAAGAATTTGAGAGAGTTGAGAGTTGAAAGTTAAGAGATGAAAGATAGAAATTGAAAGGTAAAAATAATTAAAATAATTGGAACTTTTATAATTATCCAAAGTCAAATGCTTTAAAAAGAAATGAAATAAACCTATAAAAGGAGGTTTTTATATATGAGAAAAATATCTCTTAGCTTAATAGCAGCAGCTTTTGCTATGCTAACTTTTGGAACTCCTACTTATGCATTAGAGGATCAAGGTTTTGCAGCAGCAATTTCTATGCAGAAAGCTTTTGTTAATGTTGCAAAACAATTAAAACAGAGCGTTGTTAACATTAGCATAGAAAAAACAAGCCAATCTAATGGGTGGTTTGATTCAGATTCTGACGATGAAGCAGAAGAATTTTTCAGAAAATTTTTCAGAGTACCTAATAACAGAAGAGAACAAAAAATATTAGGTGGTGGCTCAGGTATCATATTTAAAGAAGATGGTACTATATTAACCAATAACCATGTAGTTAAAGGAGCCACAAAGATTAATGTAAAACTTCATAATGGGAAAGAATATCCTGCAGAAGTCTTAGGGCAAGACCCTCAAACAGATGTTGCTGTTATAAAAATTAAACCTGATGAAAAACTTATACCTGCAAAATTTGCCGATTCAGATAAAGTTGAAGCAGGTCAATGGTGTATAGCTGTTGGTAGCCCACTAGGTTTGGAACAAACGGTTACCGTAGGTGTAGTTAGTGCTGTTGGACGTTCTGGACTTGGCGCAGCCGCAATAGAAGATTTTATTCAGACTGATGCTAGTATTAACCCAGGGAACTCTGGTGGTCCATTAGTTGACATAACAGGCAAAGTAATAGGTATCAACACTCTTATCTTTACTGCACCTGGTTCTGGAATAAGTTTTGCAATACCTTCTAATTTAGCAGTTAAAGTAGCAGACCAGATTTCAAATGGTGGAACAGTTTCTAGACCATATTTAGGCATTTCAATGGTTCAATTAACCGATGATCTCAGTGAACACTATAACTTAAAAGACAAAAATGGTGCTGTAGTTATGGATATTACTGAAGATTCTCCTGCCTTTAAAGCTGGTTTTCGTAAGATGGATATAATTCGTAGTTTTAATGGCAAAGAAATGAAATCTTCTGAAGATATACAGAAATACATTTTTTCTCGTAAAGTAGGAGAAGAAATAAAAGCTCAAGTTTTAAGAAATGGTAAACCAATTGAATTAAAAATCAAACTTGAACAAATGCCTGAAACATTTGGGTTAGCTTCTTCTGAAATTAGAAATACTCCATTAAAACAAAATAAGTCTTTAGCTATAACAGAAAAATTAGGACTTAAAGTTCAGAAAATTACACCTGATCTTGCTAAAAATATGGGGTTAAAGAATTCAGATGGAATAGTTATTTCTAATGTTAAAGAAGATTCTGTTTCCGATAAAGCTGGATTAAAGAAAGGCGACATTATTACTCAAGTTAACGGAAGCGACATTAACAATGAAGCAGACTTAGAAAAAGCATTAAAAGAAGGCGAAAAGAAACAAAGCTCTGTTTTCTTAATAGAACGTGCCACTGTTCCAATGTTTTTAGTTGTTTCTCATAAATAAGAAATAACAGGTTTTCATTAATATTTTATTATTATTAATGAAAACCTGTTTTCTTTTTTTATTAACTAGCAAAAATTTGACACGAATATATAAAGAGTTTATTATGTAAAATTGGTATAAAATGAAATTTCAAACTCTTTTCACAAAGCAAAATGTGCTATGGCTAGGGATCTTTCTTGTTCTCCTAGCTATTTTGTCATTGTTTTTTATGATTATGTCCTCAAGAAAGAATCGCACGCAAATTGTGAGTAGAGTTAAACCTTTAATAGTTGAAGAAATTTTTATAGATGATAAAGTTGATGACGATAACCTTTTCGAATCTCTTGATTTTCAAAATGTTCATAAAGCATTTCAAAATTCCTATCTAGAACTAGTACAAATTATAGAAAACAAAACACCCGCAAAAGGCAGCACAGACGGAACAATACGTATAGATGTTAATAGAGATATGATTCTTTATGAAACATACAGAAAAGCTCAAAGCAATTATTCAAAAATATTGAAAAAAGTTGAAGATCGTGAAAAGGATTATAAGCTAAAATGTTTTGCTAGAATGAGAAAACTGATTTTAGCAGTCCTTTATGCTGATAAAAAATTAAAAAAAAGAGTTACAAAATTTGACGGCAAAAATCTTGTAGAAATAGGGGCACTAGATGAAATTCCTGTTTGCCCAAGAGGTGGAGAATACTCCATTATTTATAAAGACAAACGCCGATTATTTAATTGTTCAATTCATGGAATATTGAAAAATTAAGCTTTAACTCTTTCTTCTTTTTTATGACTTTCTTTAGATTCAATTTCTTTAGTAAATAGAAGTTCAACCATTTCAATAATGGTTCTTACAAACAACACCCCTACCCCAATAGAAAAAATTAGAGTCAATATTATTGCCATTGATAATTCTTTCAGCATTTATTCGCTCCTGCTGTATATAAGTAACTCAAGATTTATCGGCAACTTTTCTGTTTTAATTAATTATAAAAAGATTAGTTTTAATCTGATTTTTAAGAAATACTTGCACAATGATATAAGTGTGTTATAATTCTCATACTTGAAGTTTAACTTGGAGATAAATAATGACAGAAGAAAATAATAGTGCCAAAACCGTTTATAGAAGAGTAGTTATACCAGAAGAAGCAAAAAAGAAATTTCTAGTAGGTAATACTCCTCCATTTTTAGGGAAAACTTTTGAATTAACTCCTGGAACAATTTTTTCCATTGGTCGTGAAGATGGTAAAACATTACAATTACCTAGCAGTATGGTTTCTCGTAACCATGCAAAAGTAGAACTTCAAGATGGTAAATGTATTCTTACAGATACCGATAGCTCAAATGGTACTTTTGCAAATGGTGAAAAACTTCCACCAAATGAACCATATCTTCTTTCTCACCGTGATGTCATCAAATTTGATACTTATGAATTTATATTTATAGATACTGCAGTTGGTGATATTTGGCAAACATTAAAACCTCTATCAAGAGAAGGCTCTCAGATTGTTTCCTTCTACAGCCCCAAAGGTGGAACTGGCATTACAACTATTATTGTTAATCTCGCCCAATATCTTGCAACCAAAGCAGAAAAAAAAGTAGTAATAGTAGACTTAGACCTTAGATTTGGAGATGTTATTACTTTCTTAAAAGGCAAACCTGGCCAGACTATTATTGAAGCAATTGGTGAAAGTGATATTACACCAGAAAATGTACAAAAGTTCATACATAAAGGTAGCAATTTTGATTATTTAGCTGCTCCTAAAAAGACAGAATTAGCTGAATTAATAAATCCAACTCACATCAAAAGTATTTTGTGGAGTCTAGAAGCTAATTACGACTTTGTATTAGTCGATCTTCAGGCTGTAATTGATGATATTAGTATTAATACTTGGGAACTTTCAAATATTATTTATTTGGTTGGTCAACCAGAAATAGGCCATCTAATTGCAGCAAAACGTGTAATTGAAATTATGAATCAGTTTAAATACCCTGATTCAAAATTCAAAATTGTTATGAACAAAGTAGGACGTAATGGAGCTATTACTGCTGAAGAAATAAAAGGATTCCTTAAAAGAGAAATCATTTCATTGCCCTATGCTCCAGATGATGCAATTCTAACATCCAATGGTGGCGAAATGTTAATTACAGAAAAACCATCTTCACCTTTAGCTGTAGGAATTTCCAATCTTGCAAGAAATATGATTGGTGAAGAAATGATTGTACAAGAAGACGGTGGTATTTTCGCAAAATTAAAATCTCTTCTTGGAATGTAATAAAAGGGAAATATTGTGTCTGAAGACTTTTCACAAAAACGAGCAGGCAATTATACTTTAGTTAGAAAACTTGGTGACGGTGGTTTTGCCACTGTGTATCTTGCACAGCACACAGTTCTCGAAAAGAAAGCTGCTGTCAAGCTTTTACTCAATGAATGGGTTGAAGAACAAGACGTAGTCACAAGGTTTTTTGATGAAGCTCGTACAATGGAAAGTGTCAGCGAGCACCCAAACATAGTTAAGATTATTGACATTGCTACAAAAGAAAAGTGTCAAGATGAAGGTTTGCCTCCATATTTCATTATGGAATATCTAGAAGGTAAATCTTTGGAAGACATAATGAAATCCACCGATGGATTTACTTTAGAGCAGATAGTCAAAATAATGGATAGTGCTCTTTCAGCATTACAGTTTTGTCATGACCACGGTGTTGTTCATAGAGACATAAAGCCTAGCAACTTTATGTTGGATGCTGATGGCAATGTAAAGCTTACAGATTTTGGTATTGCTAAAGCAGCAGAAAATACCAGTAAAACAGGTGAAGGCCTGACTTTGGGTTCTACAGACTATATGTCTCCAGAACAAGCTCTTGGGAAAAGAGACTTAGATTATCGTTCTGATATTTACTCTTTAGGAGTAACTCTATACCAGTTAGTATGTGACAGATTACCATTCATAGCGGATAGTGCTAATGCTGTTGCTCTTAAACATATACAGGAAAAACCAGTTCCTCCAATAGACTTGAATCCTGATGTTCCTAGACGATTAAATAACATCATTCTCAAGGCTATGGAAAAGGAAAAAGAACATCGTTTTCAATCCTGTAATGAAATGAAAGAAGAACTTGATAAACTTCTTGATCCTAATATTGAAGATGTTCCTGAAGAACAAGAAAATTCCAGTAAAACAGGAGTCAGAACGACAACTTTTGATTTAAATAATCTTCATCCAAATCCTGATGATGATGAATATAATCGTGATGAATATGATGAAACAACCAATTACACAGGCATGACAACCCGTAAGTTGGTTAACAAACCGCCTGTAGCATTAGTTGGATTCATCAGAACTTTACTTATTATTGCAATAACATCACTTTTCTTTTTATTGCTCTTTTATCTATATGGAAAATTTACTAAAGTTCATCTTAAACTTGAATGTAACCCAGTCGGAGCAAAAGTATATGTAAATAATAACTTAGTTGGTACTGCACCTTATGACATAGATCTTGATCCAACAAGATTTCTTATATCTTTTGGACAGGATGGGTATGCAACTGAAAGTAAATTATTAAATAGTAATGCTGGTGAAAAACTAGAAGTAAATGTTAAGCTTATTAAAATAGATAATGAAGCTAAAGCAAAATTAAATTCACTTAAAGAAGATTTCAAAAAATCTTTTTCTAATCTAACTAAATCAGCAAATTCTAAATCGAAAAAAGATCAGTCTAATCACGCAAAATACCAAGAAGAAGTTAATCAAATATACGATTCTATAGAAAAACTATTTGAATCACATACACGCGAATTAGAATATGGACTTAGTTATATAGAAGTAAGTAAAGATTTAGATAAGTTAGATGATGTATTAGGAAAGATTTCAAAACTTATATCTAGCGAAGATTCTGCAAACTTGCATTGTTTAATGAGTTATGCATACAAAGCAAAAGGCAATAAAGATAAATATAAGGAAGAGTTGGATGCTGCTTATTTGCTTGATCCAAACAATAAGAATGTTCTCAACGCTTATGGACAATACTTTATTGATTTAGGAGACAAAGACCACGCAAAGCAATTCTTAGAAATGTCATTGTTCCTATATCCAGATCAGCCAGAAATAAAAGCTAAAAATGAGAAACTTTAAGCAGAAGGAAAGGAGAAGAGGATAATGCGATATTCATTCTACGGTGAAACAAATGTTGGACGTGTTCGAGATCACAATGAAGACGCTTTCTTAACTTCTGACACCCATATTTTTGGAATGGTATCTGATGGGATGGGTGGTTTAGCAGCAGGTGAAGTTGCCTCACAGATAACAAAAGACTCTGTTAATTCTGCTTTTGAAAAAGCTGGACCAGATACAGCATTGTCTAGAATTGTGAATAATGCAATTACAGACGCAAATAATAATGTTAGAAAAGCCCAAAAAGAAAAACCAGAAGCTAGTGGAATGGGTTGTACCTGTGTTTTATTAGCTTTTAGAAAAAAAGAATATTGCATAGGATATGTGGGCGATAGTCGTATATATAGATATAGAGATAATCAACTACACCAAATGACAGTTGACCATTCTTACGTAGAAGAATTGTTCCAACGAGGGTTAATTAGTGCAGAAGAAAAAAGCACTCATCCTTATAAAAACTCTATAACAAGATATGTTGGTCATGAAGATGTAATAAAAGTTGATGTTTCTTCTGGTCCATTAAAACCCGGAGACAGATTTATTCTTTGCTCAGATGGTCTTCATGGCGAAGTAACAGATTCACAAATTGCCGGGGTTCTTCGAGACAACATGAACCCTAAAGATTGTGTACAAAAGCTAATTCAACTAGCTTTGGAACATGGTGGAAAAGATAACGTATCAGTAGTAGTAGCTTCTGTAGAAAATGATTTAGATGAAATCTCTTCTGGTCAGCTTAGCGGAGAAATACTCCATAAGAAAAAAGCTAAAAAAGGTCTTTTACAGAAATTCTTAGGGCTTTTTATAGATGAAGACGAAGAAGAAGAAGATGATAAAAAAACAACAGTAATAAAAAAGCTCGATAAATAATAGCTTTTATCGAGCTTTTAA
>CAMJNS010000111.1 GCA_946407375.1 uncultured bacterium | reverse complement strand
CATACTATTTGGATGATGATGGTGTGGTTAACTGTGAAGTTCATGGACATCCATAAATTAAATTAAATATATATTTGCTAAAATTATTAGTTTTAAATATATGAAAAACAGTTCTTAATATTAATTCTGTTTACAAAGTAGTATAAAGTATATTAATCTATATATAAAATATATACAAAAAAGAGTGATACTATGTCTCAAACAATTGAAAACGATCAGTCTAACCAATTAACAAAGACTTCTTTGTCTGATAATATTTATAAACTTGATGGTAAGGTTCCATTTGTTACTGCTTTGGCAATAGGTTTACAGCATGTTTTGGCAATGTTTGTTTCAAACGTAGTTCCAATAATTATGATTACTTCTGCAACTAAACTAAATGGAAAAGACATTTCTCCAGAATTGATTACACAGCTTATTCAAAATGCTATGTTTATTGCTGGTATATCTTCGTTAATTCAAATTTATGGAATAGGAAAAATTGGAAGCAGATTGCCTATTATTATGGGAATAAGTTTTACTTTTTTGTCTGTAGCTACTGCTCGTCAAGGTATTGATTATAATATTATAATGGGATCTGTAATTGTTGGTGGTCTTATTGAAGGTTTTTTAGGACTTTCCTATAAGTTTTGGAAAAGGTTAATATCTCCAATTGTTGCTTCCTGTGTTGTTATTGGTATAGGTATATCTCTTCTACCTGTGGGGGCTATTTCTTTTTGTGGGGGTAATGTAAAAGCTGCAGATTTTGGTAGTTTAAACAACTGGCTGGTTGGTTCTATTACTTTGATTTCCTGCTTGATATCATTAAACTTGTTTAAAACTACATTAAAAGTTTTATCTCCTCTTATTGGGTTAGTTATAGGTTTCTCAGTTTCAATTCCACTAGGGTTGATTCCTTCTTTTTGCTTAACTGAAAATGGTTTTTTAGCATTTCCTGTTATTTTTCCTACAGGAATGCCTATTTTTGAATTAGCCAATATAATATCTTTTTTGTTTATCTTTCTTGTTTCTGCTACAGAAACAATTGGAGATACTTCCGCTATTTGTTATGGGGCTTTAAATCGTGAAATGACAGAAAAGGAAGGTTCCGGTTCTCTTGCTTGCGATGGTTTTAGTTCTACATTAGCAGCTATATTTGGCTGTTCTTCTACAACCAGTTTTTCTCAAAATGTTGGTTTGATCAACTTAACAAAGGTTGTAAACAGAAATGTTGTAGCTACCGGAGCAATTATTCTTGTTCTTGCAAGCTTTTTCCCTCCTTTGGCTATTATTTTAAAAACTGTTCCTCAATCAGTATTAGGTGGATGTACAATTCTAATGTTTGGGCAAATATTTATAAGTGGTCTTAAAATGCTTTATAAAAATGGATTAACGGAAAGAAATATAACAATTGCTTCGGTTTCTATTTGCTTAAGTGTGGGGCTTTCGGCAAAACCGGAAATGTTTCAACATATGCCTGAACTTATTCAAAAAATATTTTCTAATAATCCCGTTTCTATAATCTTTATATCTGCACTTTTATTAGATTTGTTATTACCTAGGGAGCAAGTGGAAATAAAAGATAATCCATCATAAAGATATTTTTTAAAAATGAGTATATTTTTTAAGTCAGCATCTGAATGGACAAAAGAACATTTTGGAAAACGCATACAAAAAGTACCGATAGACGGTGGTTTTTCTTGTCCGAATCGCGATGGAAAGCTATCAAATATAGGATGTCTTTATTGTAATAATAAAACCTTTACTCCTTTTTACACAAATGAAAAAAAATCAATAACAGAGCAATTACAGACTGGAATTGATTTTTTCTCAAAAAGATACAATTGCGAAAATTTCTTTGCATATTTCCAAACCTATTCAGGAACCTATGCACCGATAGAAATTCTTGAAAAAAAATATCAAGAAGCTTTAGAATTTCCAAATATAAAAGGTATTATTATTGCGACTAGACCTGATTGTATAAATCAATCTGTTATCGATTTATTATTGAAATTTAAAAATAAAACCTATATAAGAATTGAAGTTGGTGTTGAATCTTTTGATGATAATGTTTTAAATGCTATAAACCGATGCCACGATTCTAAAACAGCAATTTCCGCTATATCGATGTTAAGAAAAGCTGAAATAGATACCTCTGTACATTTAATTTTTGGGCTTCCTAATGAGCCTTTAAATGTTGCTAAATTTTATGCACAGACCTTATCTAATACAAAAGCTAATTTTGTAAAACTTCATCATCTTCAAATCGTTAAGGGAAGTCGCTTAGAAGAAATTTATTCTAATAATTCAAATTGTATAAATCTTTATTGTTTAAATAGTTATATAGAAAGAGTAGGAGAATTTTTATCTTATTTAAATAAAGATATTTATGTAGAACGCTTTATTAATAGAGTTCCTCAAGATATGTTAATTGCACCGAAATTTGGAGAGATTGACGAAAATAAGTTTACTCAAATGTTATGTGAATATATGAGCAAAAACTCATTGTTTCAAGGAATTTATAAATAATTTTTATAAGTTTGATTAAAAGATATTTAGGTGATATATTTTGCGTTAAATACTATGGTTTTGTTAACTAAAAAATCAATTAATTATTAATAAAGAAAGATTTTGTTTATATGATTATAAAAGAAATACAAGAAGAATTATTTAAATTACAAGATACAAAATATCGGGATTTTCAGAGTAAATTAATTCCGAATATAGAAGAGGGTAGGGTAATTGGAGTGAGAACGCCTACACTTCGTAAATTAGCTAAAAAATATGAAAAATATGAAGATATTTCTATTTTCTTAAATAAAGTTCCACATAAGTATTTTGATGAAAATCAGCTTCACGCTTTTATTCTATCTGAAAGAAAAGACTATAATATTTGTATAAAAGAAGTTAATGCTTTTTTACCTTATATTAATAATTGGGCAACCTGTGATCAGTTGTCGCCAAAAGCTTTTAAAAAGAATAAAAAAGATTTATTAGAAAATATAAACAATTGGATTTCTTCAAAACATACTTATACTGTAAGATTTGGTGTGGGAATGTTAATGCAGCATTTTTTAGATGAAGATTTTGATATTAAATATCCAAAAATGGTTGCAAAAATAAAATCTGATGAATATTACATAAATATGATGATTGCTTGGTATTTTGCAACAGCATTAGCAAAACAATATGAAAAAATCCTTTCTTTTATAGAAAATAAGAAGCTAGAAAAATGGACTCATAATAAAACCATTCAAAAGGCTGTTGAAAGCTATCGTATTACGGAAGAACAAAAAGATTACCTTAAAAGTTTAAAAATAAAATAATACTCTCTTTAATCTTTCTTTAAAAACCTCTCAAAATCTGATATACTTCACCCGAAAAATACCTAATAAAAAGTGTCCATAAGGAGGCTGTCCGAAAACTCGAAAATTACTAAAATTTTAGTGTATGGGACATTGTCCTTAACCTCTTTTCGTAAAGGGGGATTAAGGGGGATTTTTAAATAATTAGCATAATCTAATTTTGGACTAAAAACCTAGTTTTTGGATAAACTCCACAAGGACACTACAGAAAAAACAAATAAGGAGCAGACATGAAAAAAACTACGACTTTAATCATAGTAATAGCTGCAGTAGCTATTTCCATTTTTATTTGCAAAGATAAAATATGGCCTAAGCCAAAAGAAATACAGCACGTAGTTTCTAAAGAACGTGTGGCAAAGCTTTATAAGATAGGCAAAGCCGAAACCAAAAGCACGATGACTTATCCAGGCGTTGTAAAATCGCTTAAACATGCAGAACTTTTCTTTAGAGTTTCTGGTCCCGTAAAAGAAAACCAGTTAAAAGTCGGTCAACTCGTTAAAGAAGGCGATGTTTTGATGAAAATTGAGCCTCGTGATTATCAGCGTGAAATCGACAAGCTGAGACAAGATCTTAAAGTAAGCAAAGACCAGAGAGATCTGAATAAAAAGCAGTTCGATAGAACAGAAGCTCTTTATAAACAGCAGGCTATCAGCAAATCTGAATATGATGCTGCTCTTAGCAAAGCTAATGTTTCTGATGCTCAGTTAAAATCTTTGGAAGAATCAATAAAGAAAGCTCAGGACAGATTAGCTGATACCTCTCTTAAAGCTCCTTTTACAGGGGTTATTACTGATTTAAAAATAAAACAGTTTGAAAATGCTCAGGCTAATGTTCCTGTAATGGCTATTGATGATTTACGAGAAATCGAAGTTCATATCAGCGTTCCTGCTGGAAATATGCCTGTAATGGGATTTAAAGATACTCAAAAAGTAAAAACTGAAGTTTTTGATGTAACATTTCCAGGAAGAGGCGACAGAGTGCTTAAAGGCACTGTAAATGGCTTTAAAGCTATAGCTGCCGACAACAGCGAAACCTATGATGTTGCTATAAAAGTAAAAACACCGGAAGATTTTGTTTTGCTTCCTGGTATGAGTGCTGAAGTAATTAATGTTCCAAACTTCAAAGTCAATAAAGATGCAGCAATGACAGTTCCATTTGCTTCTGTATTTAAAAGAGGCGAAAAATCTTATGTCTGGGTTTTTAATCAGGCAACCAAAGGAATTTCTGCTCGTGAAGTGACACTGGGGCAGCCTATATCAGAAAATAATATTCAGATTCTTAACGGTTTAGAATCTGGTGAATTTATTATCGGTGCAGGTGTTGACTGGTTGTCAGAAGATAATACCATTCGGGTTATGAATCCGGAGGTTTTAAATGCAAATAATTGATTATGTAATAAAGCATAAAAGCTTTATGTGGCTGCTTGTAGCAGTCACTGCAATAGCAGGTGCTTTCAGTTATTTTGAATTAGGAAGACTTGAATACCCCAATTTTAAAATCAAAACTGCGACCATAACCACTCTTTACCCTGGTGCTACAGCAAAACAGGTTGAAACAGAAGTCACTTCAAAAGTTGAAGAAGAAGTTCAGAAAATGTCGCAGGTCGACTATATCAAGTCTTTGAGCCAGAACGGAATGTCGCTGGTTTATGTTTATATTAAAGCAAAATATACTGGTGAAGAAATTCCGCAAATATGGGACGAACTACGCCGCAAGGCTAATGATGTCAGACCTTCGCTTCCATCAGGCGTTACCAATATGATTGTTGGCGATGATTTCGGCGATGTTTACGGTATTTATTTTGCTCTTTCTGGAAAAGGCTATACGATTGATGAGTTGAAAGATTATGCTGACACGCTGAAAAAAGAACTTTTGAGAGTTCCTCAAGTGGCTAAAATAGCCTATTGGGGCGTTCCAACAAAAGCAATATATGTTGAGTTCAACAGAACGAAATTAAACAATCTTAATATTTCTCAAAAGGCTTTATTTGGCACTCTTTCCAGCAGTAACACTATAACAAGTGCAGGGGCCGTAAAGATTGATGACGAATATTCCCGCATAAGAGTAACTGGCGCAATCGACAACGTTGAATCTATTAAGAATCTTTATGTTTCTGATAACAGAGGAAACCTCTTCAAAATTGGCGATATAGCTGAAGTTAAGCGTGGTCACGTTGAACCTGAAAGCCAGATTATGTATTACAACGGTGAACCTGCTATTGGTTTTGGTATTTCAGCAGTTGAAAACGGTAACGTTGTAAAAATGGGTAATGACGTTAAGGCAAAGCTTGCTGCTTTAAACGATTCAATGCCAGTTGGAATGCAAATCAACTATATCAACTTCCAGGCAAACGATGTTCAAGAATCTATAGACAGCTTTAACGTTAATTTTGTAGAATCTGTTTTAATCGTTATTGGCGTTTTGCTTATTTTTATGGGCTGGCGTTCAGGCGTTGTTATTGGTTTAATTCTAATTCTGATTATTCTTGGAACTTTTGTTGTCATGTATTTCTTCGGAATAGAATTACAGCTTATTTCTCTTGGTGCCTTGATTATTGCCCTTGGTATGCTGGTCGATAATGCAATAGTTGTGGTTGACGGTTATCTGATTAAGACTTCTCGAGGCAAAGACCCTGAAACCGCTTTGAAAGAAATTGCTGATGAAAACCAGTGGGCGCTACTTGGTGCAACTTTGGTTGCTATTTGTGCTTTCATGGCTATAGGTTTGAACGAAGGGAATATTGGGGAATTTTGTAAGTCGCTCTTCTATGTAATTGCGATTTCTCTGCTGTTGAGTTGGGTAATGGCTCTTACTTTCACTCCATTATTCTGCTTGGCAATGATTCCTCCTCAAAAACCTGATGAAGGAGAAGGCGATGTTTACGACGGCAAATTCTATAAAGCTTTTGAAAAGTCTTTGAAATTCTGCCTTGATAATCGTTATACGGTAGTTTTCCTCTTTATATTAGCTTTAGTTGTATCTTGTGTGAAGTTTGGCGATGTACCCAGCAGTTTCATGCCTAATTCCACAAGAAAGCAGTTTGTTGTTGATTACTGGCGTTCTCAAGGCAGCCATATAGACGAAACCAAGAAAGACGTTCTTGAAATTTCCAAGTTTATTAGAAGTATTCCTGGTGTAACAAACGCCTGTTCTTGTATCGGTGCTGGAACTTTGCGTTTCATGCTTACTTATAACGGTGCTGGTCCTTCAGGCGGTTACGGTCAGATTATCGTAGACGTTGATGATTACAAGAAGATGGATGGTATAATCACAACTGTTTACGATTATATTAAGAATAATTACCCAAGTTCTGACTCACAGGTCATGAAATTCGGTATTGGGGCTTCTAATCCGTTTGAGATCGAAGTTAGATTCAGAGGCCCGGATTCTAAAGTTTTAAGGGAATTAGCTGAAAAAGCCAAAGCAATCTTCCGTAAAACAGAAAATGCTCTCTATGTTCGTGATGACTGGCGTTACCCAGTTAAGTCTGTTCAGCTTAAGTTCTCAGAAATTAAGGGAAGACGTGTCGGCGTTACCAGAAGCGATTTTGCTCAGGCTGTTAACTGGAATTTCAGCGGTGAAACTGCTGGTGTTCTAAGAGAAAACAACGAGCTTATTCCTATTATTTCTAGACCAATTGAAGCAGAACGCAAGAGTATTACCGAACTTAACAATGTTTTAGTTTGGAGCAGCACTACAGGCAAGAGTTACCCTGTAAGTCAGGTAAGCGATGGTATAGAAACTGTTTTTGAAGATTACCAGATTTATAAGCGTGACAGAATGCCCACCATAACCGTTCAGTGTACACCTGCAAAAGGCACAGCAGCGGAATTCAGAAATATGGTTTATGACGAACTAGAAGATCTTGAACTTCCTGAATTCTATTCTATGAATTGGGGCGGTGAATTTGAATCTAGCGGTGAAGCAACTGCAAAACTCAAAACTATGTTCCCAATCAGCATAGTAATTATGTTCATCATAATTGCTGCTCTATTCACTACTCTTAAAGACGTTTGGGCAGCTTTTGCTGTATTGCCGTTCTCTATCATTGGGGTAACATTCGGTTTGCTCGCCGTAGACAAGTCTTTCGGATTCATGGCTATTCTTGGATTCTTGGGGTTGGCTGGTATGTTGCTCAAGAACGCTATTGTTCTTATAGACCAGGCCAACTTGGAAATGGCTAACGGTAAGTCAAGATATCAGGCAATTATCAGTTCGGCCGTAAGTCGTATGAGACCAGTTGCAATGGGTGCCGGAACCACTATTCTCGGCGTTGCCCCACTAATCGCAGATGCATTCTTTGACGCAATGGCAGCAACCATTGTTTTCGGCCTCCTCGGCGGCACGATTCTCACGCTTTATGTAGTTCCACTGGCTTACGCCATTCTCTTCAACGCAAGAGACGAAAGCGAAAAGCCAGAAGAACAAAAAGCGTAAAGAAGATCTGCCCCCACGCAGGTGGGGGAAGTGGCTTTGGCGTAGCCAAAGACGAAAGGGGTCTTATTAAAGTAAAACTATGTAAAAAGCCAGCTCAGCTGGCTTTTTTTGTTAGTTAGAAATAATTATTAAAGATGCTGCCCCGCTATGCGGTGGAAAAATAGAAGATCCTCCCCAAAAGCGTTGCTTTGGGGGAGGTGGCTTGCGATAGCAAGACGGAAGGGGCGGCAAAGCGAAGCGTTGCGGTGACTGAAGGAGGAGCAAAGCGTAGCTTTGCGTAAGAGAGGTGACCAAACCAGAGTAAACCTTGTTTATCGATAGCGTATTAGAAGAGTTCGGGTTACATTTAAACAATAATAACAATCATAACTAACATCAATAACACTACTGCTGTTAGCTAGCTTTGTGACTGAAGGAGGGCTTTTTATGCAAAACTATGTGAAGCAAATCAATTTATGAACCTCAAATTGATACTTGTTATATATTTTTATTTAATATATACTTAGAATATAAATAAAGGAGGATGCTATGCTCTCGGCTGTTAAAGGCTATTACGATGGAAATAAAATTGTCGTCGATGATGATATACAATTAGCAATTGGTCAAAGAGTAATTATAACTATATTAGAAAAAGAAGACGATTTCATCAATAGTAAGAACAAAGAACATAAACTAAAAATTGTATCAGAAAAGGAATCATTAAAAAGACCTTTGGGGTTAGAAGAAATATCAAATGAAAAATTAGACAATGATTTAAAAGCAAGTTGTCAAGAAATGCTTGATGGAAAAGTAACATCTATAAACGAAGTTTTAAAGGAATACGAACCTGATTTTAAAATATGATATATACTATTTTCTTTACTGATATATCTAAAAAAGAACTTCGACAAATATACCTATATATAAAAATAAATCTTGAATCTCCTTTTACTGCTAAAGAAT
>CAMJNS010000110.1 GCA_946407375.1 uncultured bacterium | reverse complement strand
TATAAGCAAGCTTTTTTTGTTTCTACTATACTCTTATTTTATTGCTTTTAGTGCTGTTTCGTAAGCAGCCTTTGATGATCTGAAAATCTTAAATGTTTCTTTTATCTTAGCTGAATCTCCAGAAGCAGAAGCTTCTACATAAGCTTTGTAGGCATTTTCATAATCATCCTTCAACTCTCTCAAATCAGAATTCATATTGTTATAAGAAATCGATTCTAATTCTTCAGAAATTCTTAAAGAAGTAGTGTTAGAATCAGAATAAGACGCATTCATGCTTTGAGATACCTGCGAATTATTTTTGCTCTTTCCGGTTGGAGCAGCAACTACAGTAGATTTATTTGTTTTCTTCTTAAACAAATTCCTTATACCAGTAAAAAGCTTTTCACCTAAAATTCCGCCTACAATTCCACCAAGCATAGTTCCAACTATCGGTATTGGAATCAGAGAGCCCAACATTGAGCCTAAAGTAGAACCTATGGCTTGACCAGAAACAGCAACCATATCAACAGATTTTAATGCTTCTTTTAGACTAGCTCCGGAACCAAGACTACTGCCAATATTTCCACCCACCAATGAAGTTACTGTTGGAATCAAAGCCCCAGCCAATGTTCCCACTATACCAGGAACAAAAGTATGAACTAGTGGAACAACAAGTTGTCCTGCAGCAGCTCCAAGAGAAGAGCCAACAAAATTACCAACAAACTGCATAGAAGCAACAGCCTTGGCTGCTTCTTTAATGCTAACCTTTTGACCATTCATAAGCTGACTAGCTAGGTTGATAGCTATTGAAGTACCTGCTGTAATAGCCATGTTCTTAACACTGAACGAATTCTTTAAAGAACTAGCAGCATTCTGGGCACCAGTATCAAGAGCAGATCTAGTTTTGAATAAAGTTTCTTTTAACCTTAAAGCTCTATAACTTGAATTAGTCTTGCTTGTTGCAACAACAGCACCATCAATTGTTCCATCAACTGAAGCCTGTCTAAACAAATCATTGTTATAAGAATCGTAAGCTTGTTTCTTGGCTTCGTAGGCATACTTCAAAGTCATTTGAGCTCCAGGGTCTGTAGCATTCAAATAAGCCTGTTCAGCATCGTAAAGTTCTTTGTATCTTGCGGCTGCAGAACTATCGACTGTAGTATACTTCGTGTCTTCCAAAAACATTTTTATAACAGTGCTACGGTCTTCTGGATACTTCTGAATATAGTCGTAAACGAAATCGCGGTAAGTCTGTGGTTTGCTTTCTTCAAACACAGAAAAAATCTTATTTTGGGTGTTTTGAATTCTGTTGCTTTCAAGCATATCGTAAAACATTGAAGCATTTACGCCTTCAGTTGAAAGCATTTCACCAGATGTTTTCAAAAGTCCATTGTTTACCACATCAGTTACTGCAGCATTTTTATAAATATAATTATTATCTTCAATATTCTGATGGGTTTTTAAACGCCAAGAATCGCCTGTTCCGTTTTTTGCTCTATAATCTTTTGAAGAAAGAGCTTCTAATGCTTCTGCCCAACCTTCTGAAATTGCAAATCCTTCGTCAGATATAGTATTCTTAGAATGTGCACCATAATAATTTGTTGAAGGATAGTTAGGCGTTTCATAAAGCTGATCCATAATCATATGGCCTATTTCGTGAGACATTACAGAAGCCGTATTTGGATCTTTCATATTTCCACTGAATATTTCACTGTTATCAGAAATATTAATTCTATTAACATAAGAATTATCACGATAAGTAGTTTGTCCGTTAGAACTAGTTTCTGCAAGAACAAAACCAGAGCCATCATGATAAATGCTTCCAGAATTATCTACAGCTAAATAAACAGGTTTCTTTAAGTCATTGGTAAGCCATGCCGCCAAAGATTCATCTTTTACTCCCTCAGAAACCTGCTGTTGAATTTTCTGAATTTTATAGTTTCTTGCCTGAATTTGCATTGAAACAGTTTTTTTAACAGAATCATTGCTTTCTATATAGCGTTTTAACTGCTGATACCTTGGGTCAGCAGTAGCCATAGGAGTCATAATTTGAACTTCATTACCCATGAAATCTTGAGTAGTAGCATTAGAACCAGTGGGAGTAATAATTTTAATCTGGTTCATATCTGCTTCTGCTTTAAGCTGCTGCTGAGCAATAACCTGATTATTACTGTTTACAACATAATAAGTTCCTGTTTGAGTATCGTATTTTGGATTTACGTAAACACTTTGTCCATTTGAATTCTGGTAAACATAGCGTATCCCTTCGCTAGTGGCAACGAAATTCCCTGCATAGGCTGGAGCAAGGCAACTGAAGAAAAAAGAGAGTATAATAAAAACCGTCAGTTTTAATGATTTAAATTTCTTCATTTTTGTGCCTCCAAAGCAAGGGATATTTAATTAATTATACAAAAAAACTCCCTACAAGGCAATGTACATATTGAAACTTCACAGGGCAAACGCATTAAAATTTATTTAAAAAATAATAAAGTCTGTATTAATCATAAGTTTTGTCATTAATTATGCACAAAGTTTAAATAATAACCGTCATTGCGAGGCGTTGAAAACGCCGTGGCGTTGCTGAAAGCAAAACGAAGTCCATCCAGAAAAGAATTCCTAATTCCTCATTCCTAATTCCTAATTCATTACACGTGCCCATTATCTATGGCAAGTCTAGAAATATAACGTTCTTCCAATTCGCTATAAGCATTTTCCGAATTAAAATTATCATTCCAAATAGCAAAAGGAAGCAAATCAGGGTTAAAATTTTTTTGAAATTCTGATTTTTCTGGTACCTTAGAAATCACATCAGGCAAATATTCTGCTTCATCCCAAATTTTTTCAATAGCTAAAGCAGAAGCCTCTAACTGATCTACCTCAAACTTCTTAATATCACAATTTAATTCATCTATATTTATTCTAGGATTAAGCCACGCCGATTTTTTTCCAGGCATAGCAACCATAACATGCTTTTGTAATATTTCTCTTAAATTACTTGGAAAATTCAAATATTCTTTATAATCTAACCCCTGCTTTAATAAGCTAAGTAAATCAAGTATTTTTTTAGGGTCAGTTTGAGAAGCAATAGATATCTTGCTTAAAACCTGCATCGGAGTTAAATGAAGCTGGAATGCTCCAAAACACATCCACAAACCTGGCTTGTCTTGGGCATCCCAGAATTTATACACACCTTGTTCTCTAGGGAAAAACAATCTACAACCACTTAACACTTTGCAACCATATTTAAGAGGCATAGTGTAAATTAAATTAGCTGCTTTGTCCTCATCTTCTAACAAGGTTTCTATTATTATTTGTCGTTCTTTTCTGCTTAATACATTTTTTATTTCATCATAAGCATTAAGCAGTGCATTATAACGTTCCGTTTCTGTTTCATAGGCATGTTCAGCAAATTTTTTTAATAAAGCTAAAAGCATAGGTCGCTTACCAAGCTTCGAAGCTATTCCCTGAAATGCCTTTATTGAAATACTTAAAACAGAATTTTTATGTTCTGACCAGAGAAATTCATAAATTCCTCTGTGTGCTTGCTGAATCATCAGTCAAAACCTACAATAGTCTGCCATTGACCGTCTTTGTAACGACTTACAGAACCACCAACAGTTCCAACCCAAACAACATTTCCTTTTACTTTTATAGAATGAACACTTGCCTGAAGAAGACCGTTATTATCATCAATAAGTTTCCATTTTTCACCATCGAAAACAGAAATGCCTGATGGAGTTCCAACCCAAAGATTTCCAGAATTATCCATAGCTAGAGCTCTAATAACATTATTTGGCAAGGATTCTTTACCTTCAACATATCTAGTCCATTCCTGACCTTCATAATTGCAACTACAAAGACCTTGATCTGTTCCAATCCAAACCTTATGACGTATTTCATCAAAAGTAATACAGGTTATATGATCTGAAATCAAACCATCATCTATAGGTGGTGTACTTCTGGTATTTCTATTATTAATGGTTTTTACATTTTTACCATCTTTTACGATAATCCCATCACCGTATGTCCCTGTCCATAGTGAATCTTCTAAAACAGCATAACAGGTCTTATAAGTATTAAGTAATGAATCTTTTTTGAAATACTTAAGCCAGTTTGAATCAGCTTGAACTGTAGAAGAATTAAAGGATAGGCTAATTAAACAAATTAAAGTAAATAAAAACAGACAGCGAGATTGTTTTGTTTGCATAGTTGTTGCCTCACTTTATAGTATCTGACCTAGAGTATCGGCAAAACAACCAAATAACATTAGCTAACAGAATAAAATATAGGAACTATTGTCGTTAGTTGTTAGTCAAATAAACCTATGTCTAGTTTTATAGTTCCCGTACCTGTTTTTAACTTTGTATCAGAAACAATAGGAATCTCTTTTTTGGACTCTTCTTTGAGTTTTTCTTTTTTCTTTTTATCAGTAATACAAAAATCTGTTGCTGATTCAAAATAGTGCTCAATAAAAGTTTTTTCTTTCCCATTAAATTGTACATATGGGAATACAACTCGCTTATAGCTTCTACCAAAACCGTACAGTCTATTAAACCTCATTTCAATTTCTACTCTTAACTGACCTACAGGAATATTTCTAAATTCTTTTTCATATAAAGCAGTAAATTCGCTACCTAATCCATTGCTCCAGCCATGCATACTATCTTCTTTTCTATTCTGTTTTTCTGTAAGTTCTATATTGCCAAAATATTTGCCATTAATATATAGTTTTGCATACTCTGCTAATTTATTAGGATTGTTTCCTGTGTAGTAAAGCTTAATAATTAAAGCTGACCTGTCTGTTCCCTTTTTTTCATAGGCATAATCATACATATTTGTTCCGCATTCAGGGCAAGCCATAATCAAATCTGGCATATCTTTAGCACCACAAGAGGGGCAATCTTTGGCTAATAAAAGGTTAGAACAGAAACAAATTAGGAACAAAGATATTAAATAAAGATATTTTTTATTTTTCAAATTTGCTAAGTACATAGAATTAAAAATAATAAATATTCTTAGATTCTAAAATCTTAATATTAAAGGAGTATCATAATCTTCACGTCTGAAATTAACTTCAACAGCTTCAATAATAGGCTGTTTACGAGAACTATAACCAAAGCCTTCATAATAAATTTTTTCTACCTTGGTTATTTTCCCTTTAACGCTAACTCTAGAATTATCTGAAATTCTTTGGTCTTCATTAACTGCCTTTGGTAATTTAATTATAAAACAGTAATCCATATTTGTTTCAGGATCATATCTAGAATTGCTGTTTACACAAATACTAAGTCGTCCTCTTTCTTCTTTTATAAACTCAACATCGCCTTCCCATTCAACAGCTTTACCAATATAGCTATTAGGACTATTGCTAACGTCATTGGGGCTAACGCTTCTAGAAATGTTAGCCTGGTTCATGACCTGAGTTCTTTCTTCTGTAATTTTTCTTTCAGCCTGTTGTTTGTTAACCCAATACTGGCTTGCATTCAACATTTCTTCAACTTGTCTTTTCTGATCAGAAGTTAAATTGCCGTGACTTCTTGCCATAGAAAGTAAAGGAAGAGCTTTTTCATATTCTCCTCTCTGATAAAAGTAAGAGCCTCGAGTATAATAATTATGACCTTGCTTTCCTACCATATAATCAAGTTTATTATTTGCTTCTTTTAAATTTGGATTAAGTTCAAGACATTTTCTAAACTGAAAAACAGCATCATCTACTTTTTCTTGTGCTTCATAAGCTTCACCCAATGCGAAATGAGCTTTAACCATCTTGGAATTAAGCTTTATAGCATTTTTAAAATAAGTTTCTGCTTTTTGAGGACTTTTAGTCTTCATATAAATCAGACCAATTGCATAAGGAATTTCCGGATCTGTAGGTGAAAGTTTTGCAGCTCTTTGATAATTTTCTAACGAATCAGTAAAACGATTTGATTTAAAATTTAGAAAACCTAACATTTTGAAGGAAGAAGCATCATTCGGTCTTTCTTTCACTACAATGCTATAGTATCTTATTGCTTCATCTGTTTTTCCCTGATTCAGCATCTGTCTTGCTTTGCTTTCAGCATCATCTGCAGACATTGACGTAAACTGGGTTTGTCTAAAAGTTTCACGCCCCTGATTTCTTATTTGCTGATTAACATCTGCCTCATAAGTTTGAGTTAAAGCATCTAATTCTCTTTTTGCTGCCAAATAATCAGGTTTTAATCTAACCGCTAATTGAAATTCCACGATGGCTTCTTTAATAAAACCCTGGGCTTTGTAAACCCTACCTAGGTAATAATAAGCTTCTGCATAGGTGGGATCTATTTCTAAAGCCTGTTTTAATTCTTTGTATGCTTCAAGATATCTATTTTTATAAAAATGATTAACCCCAACATCAACATGGAGTTTAGCAGTCTGAGCAAAAGCAACAGATTCATTTAGCATAATGAATCCTACTAAAATGCAATATATATATACAAAAAGAACGCTTTTTGATTTTACCATTTTATTCACCTGTTAATAAAAAAAACGTGATTATATATGTTATCAAACCAAATACAAAAATTAAAGGTACATTTTAAAAAAATTATTAAGAAATATTAATTTACAAACTAAACAATTCCCTTTTCTCTTGCCTCTAATCTCTTATCTCTAAAAAACTGGATCGCCACACATACTTCGTATACTCGCGATGACTGTTATAGAACAGAACATAGTTTTACTCATGGCTCTAACTCAACATCTTCTGGAACAGTTGTATGGGGATGAGTCTTGTAAGGCTTGAGCTCAACTGGTGCGTATTCACTAGTATCATAGCTTTCAGAGTCTGCTTTAGGCTCAGACTTTTTTGTATTTTGTGTCTTAGGCTGGATTGATTTCTGATTTTCAGGTTGACTGGAACTGCTAGTTGCTGGAGCTCCACTAACAGGGACAAGAGCAAGACGAAAACCTATATCGTGACAGAAGACGTTGACTCTAGGACTCTCGGTGATTCTAGTAGTAGAACGACAGGTTGAAGCAGGGCTATTATAAGTACCACCGCGTGCAACACACCAAGGATGGTCAAACTCTGTGCATATACCTGTATTATCTGGAATCATTTTAAAACTTATCTTAAATTCGTTTTTAGGATCTGTTACCGCTTCGGTTGGATAATCCGCATAAAAATCTTTGCATAATTCCGCAATATTGCCTAGCATATCGTAAATACCCCAGGCATTTGGTTTCTTTTGTCCGACGTCCTGGGCTTCACAATATTTTAAATCTCCCTTATTTTTATCACTATCGGTATTTGGGTTTGCTACATACCAGGCTACTTCGTCAATATTATTAACAAAGCTTTTTCCTGTTCCTGCTTTACAAGCATATTCCCACTGGGCTTCTGTAGGCAGGTCAAATTTATAACCTGAGGGTAACTGGCCTGCTAATTTTGTGTTAATCTTCTCTAAGAAGCTTTCTATTTCTGGTGGATACATATATTTCTTATTTTTATCATCGAAATATAAATATTCTCTATCCTTCCTTCCAGATACTATAAGTTGATAATTTACATATTCCATTGGCTTATTGGGACCTTTTAAAACTTCTTTTCCTTCGTAAAGATATTCGTATTCTTCTGTCCCCATAATATATTCATACTGACTTTGAGTAACTTCGTATTTACCAATATAGAAAGGCTTTGAAATTGTAACCTTATGAGGCTTTTCGTTATAACTAATGCCATACTCTTTTTTATACAATTCTTGGTTTGTTATCATAACATTTGAAATAAAGTATTGAACGATTTCTTCATCTGGGCAGCCCATAATAAAATCACCAGCAGGGCATTCTATCATTTCTAGGGGAAGACCATCGCCCATGTTAAAGGACAAAACATTTCTGGTTGCAGAAGCTGTTTTTTCTTCACTAGTTTCTTTATTTTCTGTTTCTGCAGAACAAATCGAAGCAAAGGAAAAAGACGCCAAAATTAGAATTATTAATATATATTTTATTTTCATGTTTTCTCTTTCAAAACTTGATTAATTCAATTATTTAATCAAGTTTAGTATAGGTATTATTGAAATGTCAACATAAGAGGTTTAGTGAGACAGGGGGTTTTTCTCTAAAGGCTCCACTTGAGGCTGCCGCCAAGGATGGCGGCATGCAAGTTGTCACAGGATGTGATAGCAACTGCTGGAGCAGTCAGACGAATGTCTGACTGAAGGGTGACCTAACTAGAGTTAACCTTAGTCTAAGGCATACCGTCATCGCGAGCATACGAAGTATGCGTGGCGATCCAGTTATTTCTGGATTGCTTCGGCTATGCCAGCAATGATGTATTGAAAAAAATGAAGTATCTCGACAAAAATATTCCTACTGATTTGAAAGAACTTAGAAAACGTCTTGCCCAGTGTAAGACTATTGACAGTAAGTCAAAATTAGAAACTAAGAAATCTTTCATAGAAAATGCTGAAAGAACCTTGTCTAGCTGCAGCAGAGTAACTAATGTCTATGAAAAGGCAGATAAGATGTTTACAGAGCTTGAAGCTGATTTCAAGAAATCGACCTACCAGACTTCAGAATACAAAGAATGTCAAGAGCTCTGGAAAAAGATAAAACAATCTAAGCCAGAGCTAGAAAACGAAGTTTCGTCACTCTCTTCTGCCGTCGCCGTTGTTAAGGCTCAGCTCACCCCCGCTCCCACTGGAGAATAAGAAATAGCTTCCCCACCGAAAAGCTTCGCTTTTCAGCCCCCTCAGTCTTTGACTTCGTCAAACCCAGCTCCCCCAAAGCAAGCTTTGGGGGAGCATCTTTTGATTTCTGATGCTCCCC
>CAMJNS010000109.1 GCA_946407375.1 uncultured bacterium | reverse complement strand
ATAAAGAATACAGAACATAGTGTAGTATGTTTAGATAAATTGACTTATGCTGGCAATCTTGCTTCCCTAAAAGAAATAGAAAAATCTGACAGATATTTTTTTGAAAAAGCAGATATATGCGATAGAGAAGCTGTTGAAAGAATATTTAAAAAACATCAGCCAGACGGAATAATGCATCTTGCCGCTGAATCCCACGTAGATAGAAGCATAGACGGACCTTTGGCTTTTATTAATACCAACATTATTGGCACTTATACTTTACTTGATGTTTCAAGATTTTATGCCAAAGAACATCCTGATTTCAGATTTCATCATATAAGTACAGATGAAGTATATGGTGATTTGCCATTAGATGGAGGAATGTTTACTGAAGATACTCCTTATGACCCTAGCTCTCCATATTCTGCTAGTAAAGCTAGTTCTGACCACTTAGTCAGGGCTTGGCACAGAACTTATGGCTTAAATACGATGGTTACTAATTGCTCTAATAATTATGGACCCTATCATTTCCCTGAAAAGCTTATTCCATTAGTAATATTGAATGCTTTGGATGGTAAACCTCTTCCTGTTTATGGAAAGGGCGAACAAGTAAGAGATTGGCTGTTTGTTGAAGACCACGCTAGAGCTCTTTGCACTGTTTTCCTAACTGGAAAACCTGGTGAAACTTATAATATTGGTGGTCATAACGAAAAACAGAATATCGAAGTCGTTAGAACTATCTGTAACATTCTAGATGAATTGTCTCCTAGAAAAGATGGTAAAAAATACTCTGAACAGATTACTTTCGTTACTGACAGACCAGGACACGATTTGCGTTATGCTATTGATGCTAGCAAAATAGAACGTGAATTGGGTTGGAAGCCCCAAGAAACTTTTGAAACTGGCTTAAAGAAAACTGTTCAATGGTATCTAGACAACAAGTGGTGGTGGGAACCCCTTAGAGAAAAATATAACAGAGAACGATTAGGATTAAACAAATAAGGTAAAAAAATGAATAAAATTAGTATATTTGCTTTGATAGCTTTTCTATTTATTACTATTTCTTCTGTGAATGCAGAAGAAATATGGGAATTAACTCAACCAGGAAAAGCTAATATAGGACAAAATGTTTATATAAACAAAGAAAAACTAGGTCTTTATGTTCCCAAGTCTTTTGAGGGCAGAAAAGCTGAAGAAGACAGATTTAATGTTGGTTTCGAATTAAAAAAACTTGTTAGATTCAATCATGCTGATAGTGAAGTTAGATTGTCAGGTATGGTTAATAAAATGAAGTTTAAATATAAATCCGACATTATTGATGTTCAGATTTTTCGTTCAAAGGAAATGAAACCAGGTGCTTCTGCTTGTATGGACTGTCATGGCTCTACAATACCTAGAACTATGGCTACTATAGGTTTTGGACAAACAAAAATTGATAAGTATAGATATGTTGGTAACGATATAAATAAATCGGAATCAAAATTTTTTAAGGCTAATGTTGACCATTGGCTAGAACGTAATCTCATGCTTAAAAGTGAATTAAGATTAGGAAAAATAGACCAGGGAGATTACTCATTAGATGCTAGAAGTTTATCACTGGGTATTGGTGGTACCGCTTTTCATCGTTTAACCTGGTCAGGTGATTGGATATATTCAAAAGTCGATCAATTTAAAGCAAGAAATTCTCTTGTTGGGAAAATCACATATAAGCTTATTGGTGGTTTAAAGTTTAAGTTTGAGGCAGGAGCTTTTCTTGATGGCTATGCACAGTTTGGTTCAAATATGACCGAAATGGGTATGGCAACTGCTGAACCAGTAAAAAAATACGCCAATTGGCTTCCAAGACTATTTGAAAAATTAAAAAATGATGCTTTTGGCTATTACAATGTTGGCGTAGAATACGAATATAGATTCTAAACATTGAAAAATGTTTTGCGTTTGCCCTGTTTAATACAAAATTCTTATTGCAAAGAAAACTAATATGGGTTACAATTGTACACTATGATTTCAAGTTTAACAGGTTTTGGTAGAGCAAGTTATACAGATGAAACTGGACGTGTAAGCGTTGAGTTAAAATCTGTAAATAATCGTTTTTTACAAATTGATACTCGTTTGCCTTATGGTTATAACTGGGCAGATGGTCAGCTTCGCCAATATGTCAGTAATGCTATTTCAAGAGGTAAAGTTTATTTAAACCTCGAAATAGTTGATTATAACCCAAATCAAGATGTTATTATCAATAAACCATTACTGAACAAATTAATAGCTTTGGGTGACGAATTAAACTCCAATACTGGCAAAAACCTTCCTATGGCTTTAGATGGTTTGCTTTCATTGCCCGGTGTAATGAAAGTAGATTCCAAAGAAGCTGATAATGAAGAACTTTGGAATCGTATAGAACCAGTTTTGGTTGAAGCTGTAAAATCATTTGTAGATGCTCGAAAGCGTGAAGGCGAAAATCTTGCAAATGACATCAAAAGTCACGCAGAAGTAATGCGTAAAACTATTGCAAAAATAGAAGAATTAATTCCCGAATTTAAAGCTAATTTTATTACCAAGTTTACTGAAAGAATCAAAGAACTTGCGGGACAGGCCGGATTTGATGAATCACGTCTTGGAATGGAAATAGCACTTTGGGTTGACAGAAGCGATGTCAGCGAAGAAATTGCAAGGCTTTACAGCCATCTTAAAGAGTTAGACAACATTCTGGCTTCTGATAAACCTGTTGGAAGACGACTTGATTTCTTAGTTCAAGAGTTAAATAGAGAAGCTAATACTCTGAGCAGCAAAATCAATGATTTTGCAATTACTCAGTTAGCTCTTGATTTAAAATGCGAAATTGAAAAGATTCGCGAACAGGCCCAAAACATTGAATAAGGTGTGAAAATGAAAGTTCTTCTTTTAAATATAGGTTTTGGTAACGTGGTAGCAGCCGACAAGGTTGTGGCAATAGTCAGTCCGGGCTCTGCACCAATCAAACGTTTAAAAGAAGACGCCAAAGAACAGGGTAAGCTTATAGATGCAACCTATGGTCGCAAAACTAGAGCTATTATTGTTACAGATTCAAATCATGTAATTCTGTCTGCAATAAACCCTGAAACAGCCGCCTTACGTATGTTGGGCAAGAAAACTAGTCAAAATCCTGAAGATGAAGATGCAGATATCGAACTTCAAGATGAAAATATTGATGAACAAGAATTAGATTCAACGGAGGTTGAAGAATGAAATTCCGCTCAAGAAGTGAAATAATTAACAAGATTCCTAACAAATATGATGCAGTAATGGCAATTTCTAACCGAGTTAAAATGCTTGTTGAAGGCAAAAAGCGCTTGGTAGATGAATATGATGAAAACTACATCAAAGTTGCTATGGAAGAAATAGCTTCAGGTGCTCTAGAAGTTGAAATCAAAGAAAAAGAAAAATAAGCAGAATATTTTAATAGCTTACAACAAAAGCATTGCTAGTATGCAGGGCATTGAACTAGCAATGCTTTTTTGTCATGCTGGCTTTAACGTAAACACAATATTACTCGATGGTGCTGAGGATCAAATTTCTAGTGAACTTTTAAAAGAAGTAACTGGTCATGCACCTTGGTCGAATTCATATAAGCCAAATTGGGTGAAAGCAGATATTAAATACCCTGTGGGGATAGTAATAGAACCAACTGAAGGAATTCAAAAGACCCCTTTAGTCACCGCATTGCATTCGCAATGCAGCCCCCTCAGTCACCGCTCACTACGTGATCAGCCCCCTCAGTCACTTCGTGACAGCTCCCCCGCAAGCAGGGGAGCATCTGAGCAAAGTAATGACGATGCTGACGATGCAGCTAACGCAGGAATAGAAAAAGACTGGATTGCCACGGCTTCTGCGAAGCCTCGCAATGACGGCTTATTCGCGGTGTATATAAAAGAACACTCTGGGTTTATTAAAATCTTAGTAGATAAAGAATCTGCTTCAAATCAAGTTTCTAACGATGTTAAAAAGCAGATTATTCTTTTACCGGAAAATTCTTTGAAACTAAGAAGTTTATTTGAAAAAATTTTCTCAGAAACAGTTGCACTAACCGCAGCCAAAGCATTAGATGGTGATATTTGCTATCATTTTGAAGGCGATTTTTTCAAAATAGATTATTTAAGCAAGTTAGAAGAAGCCTTTGCTGAAGAAGGATTGGAAAAAACGTCATTTCTAGCAGAAGATGCTCTCCAAATCAAAGGATTGGGGAAGCTGTTGAGAGTTAGCGAAACAGAGGGGGCTGCTCACGAAGTGAGCGGTGGCGTGGCAATCCAGAATAATCAATTGGATAATATTAAAGCAAAAGTTATTATAACTAAGGGTGATAAAAAGTTAGAAATAATCTTTGAAGCTGATGAAGCTGATATTAAACCTAATGAAAATAAAATATTTGTTTCCAAACATAAAAACGGGCTTGTTTTAATTGATAATATTGAAACAAGATTGTTACCTGATTTTTCTTGTCAAAGCTGTTTTACAAGACTTGTTACCTACATAAAAACCGAATTATCAAGAAGATAATTTACAAAGCTAGCACTCGCATGCACTCCCAATATCCTGTTGGTCGTCAGTCACTCCGTGACAGCTCCACCGCAAAAAAATTAATCCATTTGCCCTGAAAGTTAAAATCAAGGTGATTGTTGTTTGAATTTAAAACTGCTATAATTCTAAAACCATCTTATAAACAGGAGGAATACCAATGTCATTTTCCTTAAAAGAAGTATCTGCAGAATCTCCATTTTTCTTAATTGCAGGCCCTTGTGTTATTCAAACTGAAGAACTATGTTTAGAAATAGCTCAAACAGTTAAAAATATAGGAAATGACTTGAATATTCCTGTTGTTTTCAAAGCTAGTTTTGATAAAGCGAACAGAACATCAGGAGACTCTTTCAGAGGACCTGGTCTTGAAAAAGGTTTAGAAATACTGGCTTCTGTAAAAAGCAAGACTGGTCTACCTGTTCTTACTGATGTTCACGAATCTTTTCAAGCACCATTAGTCGCTCAAGTCTGCGATATTCTACAAATTCCTGCTTTTTTGTGCCGTCAGACTGATTTAACTGAAGCAGCAGCCAAAACAGGTAAGATTGTAAATATAAAAAAGGGACAGTTCCTGTCTCCTTGGGCTACCAAGCATCTTGCAGATAAGGTTAAGAATGTTAAAGGCTCTGGCGAAGTCTATTTGACAGAACGCGGAGCTTCTTTCGGCTATGGCAATCTAGTCGTTGATATGCGTTCTTTCCCTATTATGAAGGAATATTGCGATGGGGTTATTTATGATGCAACCCACTCTTTACAGCTTCCGAGTTCTGGTGGAGCTAAAACAGGTGGACAGCGTGAATATATTGCTACATTGGCTAGGGCAGCTATTGCTACTGGAGCTGTAGATGGTATTTTCTTAGAAGTTCACCCCGAACCAGAAAAATCTCCTTCTGATGCCGATAATATTTTACCTTTAAGTCAGTTAAGAGGCTTGATTAAACAGCTAATTGCCATAAAGCAAGTAGTTATGCAAGGAGCCGAAAAACTATGAAAACTTTAAGTAATACGTCTTTGCGAGCATACGAAGTATGCGCGGCAACGTGGCAATCCAGCAAAAAGTATTTCGCTTTAGCTTGTTTCTTTGTTCTTTTCCCTTTATTAGTATTAGCTGATGGTCTTGAACTATATTCTTACCGTGATGACCAAGGTCAGTTAGTGGTTGTAGATAGTTTGGAAAGAATTCCTCAAAGATTTAGACATAGAGCGGCTAGAAACTTTATTCCCTCTTTTAAAGACAATAATTCTTCTAACAAAATAAATGCAGAAGCTGTAAAAAATGTAAAACTTTCTAATAATGAAGATACTTCAAATAATTCATCTAATAATACTAGGAATGATTTTGTACCTGCAACCTCAAAAGGTTCTTCTGTTGAATTAGTTGATGCTCCAGATGAGGTAGAACCTCCCGATCCAGGTCTTGATGAAGCTGCTGCCATCTTAAATTCTTTATCTGCTGTCATGCAAAACAATAAGCAGATATATAGTTTGGTTTTAAGCACAAAAATTTATAGCCCTGCTGTTAAAAATATTCATACTCAGAATATTGCTTTATTAGCTAAAATTAAAAATCCGAAACTCATAAATTGGAAAAGAGTTCATCAGAATAAAAGTCAGTGGAGTTCAAATGCTGCTTTGCTAATAGAAAGATATAGAACTATTCAATATACCGTTTCAAAGTGGTTTAGTGAAGCTCCAGGAAACTTGCTTTCAGGATTTCCCGCATTTATTAGAGCTTCAGAAGGTCATTTATCCCAGTTGAATTCTTCTTTTGAAGCATTGAAAGAGCTTGACAAAAAGCTTATTAAATCTTCCAAAAAGAATAAAAAATAAATTGTATGTTATCAAGTAATACAATGATAATATGAATATTAATATGTTTACGGAGTTAATCAAATGCCTGAGTTAAGTCGCTTTGGTGGCATGGTAATCTATATGTTATTTTATGATACAAAACAGCATAATAAGCCACATATTCATGTCTATTATGGAGAATATGAAGCTGTTATAGGTATAGACGGTGAATTACTTGCAGGTTCTTTACCTCATAAGCAATTAAAAATAATAATTGGCTGGCTTGCCTATCACGAAGAAGAAGCTTATAAAGCATGGAATTTAGCGGTAAAAGGCGAACATTTTGAAAAGATACCTCCAATGAATTAAGGAAATTGTTATGTACATAAAAAATGGTATTTGTTATGCTGGTGAATTGGTAGAAAATATCAAAGTAATAGAAGCTAACCCTCTTCGTGGACGTATGTTATTGGTAACTTTTTCTACTGGAGAAAAACGTCTTTTTGATACTACATTGCTTACGGGCAGTGCATTTTTGCCTTTATCAGATGATAAAATATTTAATAATCCATCTATTTTTCATGGAGTTATAACTTGGAATAATGGCGAAATAGATGTTGCTCCAGAAACAGTCTATGATTTAAGCTATTCATACAATGAAATATACTGATTATTAATAAAAAATGAAACAAGTTATAAATTTAGAACAGCATTATCACTATGAAAACGAGGCTAGAAAAGCTGGCTATAAACTTATTGCCGGCGGTGATGAAGCGGGTAGGGGACCTTGGGCTGGTCCTGTTACTGCCGCAATGGTAATTTTGCCCGATGAACCCTGTATTGTTGGTCTAAATGATTCCAAGAAGCTTACTAGGAACCAGCGAAAAGAATTATTTGAAGAAATAAAGGAAAAAGCTGTTGCATACGGTATTGGCTGGGCATCTGCTGAAGAAATAGATAAAATAAATATTCTAGAGGCTACAAGATTGGCTTTTCAGCGAGCTTTTGAACAGCTTAATCCACAACCTGACTATGTGTTGCTTGATTTCATCAAATTGCCCTGGTTAAGATTACCTCATCAGGCCTTTGCCAAAGGCGAAACCTTAAGTGCTTCTGTAGCGGCCGCTTCAATTTTGGCAAAAGAATCTCGTGATATTGAGATGGAACGCTTGGCTTTGGAATATCCTCAATATGCTTTTGAAGCCCATAAGGGTTACGGAACAGCTGCTCACATAAAAGCTTTGAAAGAATACGGGCCTTGTCCTTTGCATAGAGTGTCTTTCAAGCCAATTAAGGCATTGTTAGAAGAAATTAACGGTCAAAAAGAAGGGAAGAAGAAAGATGTCGGACTCTTCGATCTCTAATGTTTCTGCCAGACCAGTTTACACAAATTCTAACACTAATTCTGTAAATGAAGCGAAAACAAATACAGAAGGCAAAACCGCTAAAAGCGAGTCTAGCCAGTCTCTGCCAATTGTAAAAGATAATGCAGAAGGGGTTACTTCAAATAAAGTTGTGGCAGATGGGAATTTGCCAAACCTTGATGCTAAAACCTTATCAACCCTTAAAAGCTATGGTGTAAATCTTAACCCTGAAAACCTTAAGCTCATAGCCGCAATAATGAAGAATATGCCCGGCAAAGTCAATATGGGCGACCTGCTTGGGCTTTTGATTTCCAAAAAATTACCTGTAGAAAATTCAGAATTATTAAGCAAATACATAAGCGGTGAAATCAATTTTTCTGCTCTATTTGCTAACTTGAATGAAGAAGCACTAAATGAACTGCGCGCTTCTTGGAATACAGGCAAAATGCTGGAAAAATTACAAAACCTGATAAAGCTGGGTAATTCTGCTTCTAATGCTGTTCAAAATTCTGAACTAGCTGAAGAAGTAGCTGAAAATTTAGCACTGCAAGAATTGTTTTCTAATTTGCCAGATGCAAACAACGATGGAAACATATATTTTCAGTGGCCAATATTCTGGAACGGTCAGGAATTGCCAGACTGCTTAGAAGGTGAGGCTTTCTTTCCCAATAAAAACAATCAAAAAGAAGGCTTTTGTTTAAGAATTCTGGTAACGCCGCCAAATCTTGGTCAAACAGAGATTTCTCTAACAACCAAAGGCAAAGAACTTTATGTACACTTTGGCGTAAACGAAAAGCTGATGGATACTTTCAGAAGCATTTTCAACGAAACTAGAGAAAGAATATTGGCCTTAGGCGATTACGAATCGGTACAGTTTACAATCGGCAGAAATAGAGAACACCGCAATTTCTTTTCCCACGAAGCAAAATTGCCAAACGCCCCACAGCGAAACTCTTACATTGATTTCAAAGCCTGATTTTCGTTTTATCGCTTTAACCCCCTTTTGTAAAGGTGGATTAAGGGGGATTTTAAAAGAACTAAAATAATATAATAATGAGATAAAAACCTAGTTTTCAGACAATCTCCTTGAGCCTCCCAGAAAAACAATTATATATCCTATAATTTATGATATAATTAATATATACAAATACAGGAGAATGTTATGCTTTCTGCGGTTAAAGGATATTACGATGGAAACCGAATCGTAATAGATGAGGATGTAAAGCTTGCTATTGGACAAAAAGTCATTGTAACTATATTA
>CAMJNS010000108.1 GCA_946407375.1 uncultured bacterium | reverse complement strand
TCTCCATAGCTATTCTATTGGTTTTATTCTTAGTCATAATATGGAGTTTGCGCCAATTAGAAGGCGTTTCTGAACATATTAAGGATAATCCTTTTATATTTTTTTTATCTGCATTATTTATGATTAACTTAGTATATACTCCATTATGGATTGGAGCCATAGATGGAAGGAATTATTATTCTGTAATTCTTTTAAATATGGTTTTTGTCCCTCTGATTTTTATAATTTCATATGGCAAAAGCTACGTTTTAAATATTTTTAAAAAATATTTAAATAATGAAAGAAAACACAATGATGACGAATGGTTCGAAAGAAAACCTGGCGATACTGATAATACAGAGGATAACGAATCTATTAACAAAGAAGATAGTGGAAATGTAGAAAGTGATGATGGTAGGAGTGTGTATGATGAAGGCGGAAATACAGAATCAGCTTCTGAACAATATAGCTTTTCTGAAACTAAGAAAAATAAAGGTTTAAAACATAAAAATCAGTCAGAATTAAGCGAAAAGTCATCAGAAAAAGATACTAAACGTATTATTTTTAATCAGATCAATTCTGTTGAAGCTCATAAAAATATTGAAACAGAGACCAAGAGAAAGAAATGAACATTTTTAAAAGAATATTTGACTCTAAAGCTAAGCCAATTTACACTTTTAATAAGTTCTTTTTGATTTTTTTAGCAATTAATCTAATAACATTTTTTATTTGTTTCTTAATAAATTTTGGCATAGACAAAGAGACATTAGGGGTTATGTTTGGCACTGTATATTGTACATTAATACCTATTGTTTTATTGGATGCGTTAGATGCAATTGTATCTTATTACTTAAAAAGTAAACCTTTATTAAATACAATTTTCGATATATTAATTTTGCTTGTTGCAGATATAGCACTTATTGTTGTTGGAGTAAATAATTCTAGTATTTTTGGAATTATAGTTGGTTTGTTTATTCTGCTTAATGCTGTGGGGCTACCTTTAATTGTTAGTCGCCATAATTCCAGAATAGAATAAAGGTTTTTAAATTTCTTTCCCCCCTAATTCCTAATTCATCCCACACAGTTTATCATTTAAATATTTGCGTAATCTGTATAGAAATAGTATTATTAAACAGATGAAGAAGCAAATCCGACCATATTTTATAATATTATTAGTATTTGTAGCTGTTTTAGAAACCCTCTTCATTGGCTGTGGGGGAGGGGGTAGCAACAGCTTAGATGGGCGTTCTTCAAATTCTGAAGAAACGGCTATTCTTTCTTCTCCATCTGTTTATGCTTCTAACAGAGGAACATTCTATTTGAAGTCTATTTATTCTTCATTTGTTGCTCAAGCTTCTGAAGAGAATACAATTAAAGACAACAGCTCGATAACACTTATTGAACGCAACCCAAAATCTAATGAAAGCAAATTATTTGGCTCTGATTGTTCTCGAATTTATAGACTTATTGCAGCTTATAATGAAAATGGAATTAGCTCTGCAAAACCCATTACAAAATTAGACAAACCAATTAACATAACTATCGAAAGCTCTTTCCCCAGCGACAGTAAAGATTTTTATTTTGGCGTAAGAAGCTCTAACAAGGCTGATTGGCAATATTCAAAGTTGGAAAATTCTTTTGATAAAACATATATTGTTAGTTCTGCTCGCTTAAATATAGACGGAAATAGCAATTTTACATTTAATATTGATACCTATAATCTTGATGAAGAGTTTACTATTTTCAGGGCACCGACTAATCTTCAAAATACTCCTCCAATTCTTAGAACCCCAAGCTTTTTTAATATTGACAATATGAATTTTTCTGTTCAGCTTCCTTATTTAGACTTAAAATTCAATGAAAATGGCGAAATGGTCTATAATACCGATTTGGTTGTAAACACTTGCATGACCGCTAATTCTTGGGATTATTCTGGCAGTAATGTTAAAACCATCCTTACTTTTTTATCAGATAGTGGAACAACTATTGAAAGCCTTAGAGTCGTTGGAAATTCAACGCAGTTTGCACAGCAGACTGTATCTGATGAACGTGACGGAGCAGGAAATAAATATACTCATACAATCAGTTTTTCAGATTATCCAACACCAGAAATATCTAATAAAGTTGCAACTTACACTTTTACATTAAAACTTAGAAATGTTTTGTTAAGCCAGTTCCCAGACTCTTTCAGAATTAAGACTATTTTAACTGACGACTCGTCAAATGTTTTTGCAACAGAATCAAATATAGTTCAAGACTTGGTATTATCATATTTTAAGGCTGTTTCACCAGCACCAGATGCTGTAGATGTAGCTACAAACGCTAGTCTTGTAATGAAGTATATAGGTCATAATATAGCTTCTATGACAGTAAAATACTCTTATACAGGCTTAGCAAGTCCAGCAGTAATGACTGGAACATATTCTACATCTCCTGATGAACATCTATTAACTTTCACTCCAGATTCTTCTTGGCCTGAAGGCGAAACAATCATTGCTTCAGTAACTGCTTTTTGTTGTAATGCACATTTAGAAAATGGTAGAAGATACGCTCAGTTTGAGTTTACTACAAAAGCAAGCGAAACTGTTATAATACCAGCTTCTTATACTGCTGTAGAGGTTTCGATGATTACTCCTAACCCCACAACAGATGTGTCGATTAACAGCCAAGTGGTATTGCAGTTTTCTGACGATATAAAATGGATAAACGGCTACATGAGCTACATAAAGATGTATCAGGGCGTGAAACCAGTAGCTATAACTTTACCTGTTTATGACGAATCCGCAAGAACATTAACTTTCCAGCCACAGTTCTCGATGATTTACAATGCTAGTTACACTGTTAGGTTTAATGAACTTTCCGATAGCTATTTAAAGAAAATCGTCTATTCAAAAAACTTTGAATTTTCAACTGGCGATGGAACCCATGCTACTGCAACTCTTTCAGATGATGACAATCTGATTGTCGGCGGTGCTATGACTACTTCGCCTGTTTTTGTTGTTGATTTTGGAAAAGAAATATACGATGGCTCAACAGGCAATGAATACAAGCTTACTCAGGCTTTCAATTCTGTTAAGGTTTATCAGAACGGTGAACTACTAGATGCTGACCAAACCGTAAAAAGTTGGGTTGCCTCATATACAAAAATGCAAATATCTTTTGCTTACCCTCTAGAACCTGATTCAACCTACGAAATCAGAATGAGAGAGGGGTTGTTAGATTTTGAAGATATCGAAATAACTCCATTTGCTCCTTATTTCTTCTCAACTTTGCCTATAATAACCACTTCTATGACTACTCCTGCCTCAACTTCAGGAGTCGAAATAGATACAAGCATTGTTTTAAGCTTTTCGGACAATATAAATTGGGTTGCTAGTCTATCACAGGGATTCAATCTTTTTTACGGGAAGAATGAAATTGCGATTAACAGTTATTCTTATGATTCATGCAATAAGACTCTGACGATGGTTCCAGAAAACAGTTTGAATTACGGCGCTACTTACACATTGTTAATAGCTCCAAATTTGCAAGACCCTGTTACTCACCAACAGATAGCCAGCAATGCTTTCTATTTTAATACGCTTACCATCGCAGCTATTGACGATTGGACAACGGAGTCAACCATTTATACTCCAATTGATTTTTCTGTTACCATAAGATTTCCAGTAACAAGATTACAGAATCTAAATATAGCTAAAAGTGCTATTAAACTGAAAAAGGGCGATACCCTGATCGGTCCAACTAAACATAGTTGGACAACTGATGACTGTAATCCTAATATATTGAAACTCACATACAAATTAGAACCATCAACAACTTACACTTTATCTATGGTTGCTGTTAAAGCTTTCGATGGTAGAACTATAGCTCCATTTCCAGACATAACGGTAATTACATTTGATGACATAACCACTGAAGTTACTGCTCCACCAGCAACTCAAGTAGAAGCAAATTCTCGGATTGTTTTCACTTTTTCAGATGATATTGCCTGGTCAGGTTCTGACTCTGATAAACGTTTGTTCACTTTCTATCGTGGAAATGCGGATTTTTCTAATTTGTTAACTGATTTTACCTATGCAACAGATTCAAAGACTCTTACAATTAATCCAGGAACCCTTTTATATAATGCTTCTTACACAATTAAGCTAGATGATGGACTAATTAATCGTAAAACCAATCAAAAAGTTGCTTCAGCAAGCTACTATTTTGAAACTAGAGATGAATCACACTTTACAGCAACAGTTGCACTGGCAACAGACAGTAATGTAGATGGTTTGGCTATTCTTATTCCAACAATCTGTATTGATTTCAAACAGCCAGTTATGAATATCAGCCTTGCAGAAAAGGCATTAGAACTTTATCGTGGCGATACTTTGATGACGGGCTACAAACGCAGATGGTCAAATGATTTGTCGAAATTGGAAATCTATTACACTGCAACTTTGATTCCAAGCGCAGAACATACTTTAAAAATGATTAATCCAATAAAAGACGCTTTAGGTCGTGTGATTGAACCTTTTGCCGATTTCAGCTTCACGACAATGCCTAATATTACTCCAACGCTAATTACCCCATCGACTACTGGAGCAGATGTTAATACTAATCTTGTTTTGAAATTCTCTAATTCTATTAGTTGGGAACATGCTGACGATGCTAGCAAGATTCAATTTAGAATTGGTATACAGGATCTTCCTATAGAATCTTACGAATATTCGGAAGCAAACAGGACTTTAACTATAAAACCTAGTTCACCTCTTGTTTACAACGCAACTTATACATTAAAAGTATTAGACGATTTGGTTAACGATACAACTCGTCAAGAAGTTGCAACCTTGACTTTTACTTTCTCAACTACTGACAGTTTGCATCAGCAAGCCACTATAGAAGTAGCTTCAAGCTCATTGGTTAATTCAGAAACAATCTTAAAACCAACTCTTATTATTGATTTCCAAAAGATGGTTTTAAACTCTGAACTTACAAATGCTAAAAATGCTATAAGGGTTTACAAGGGCGGAACTCAAGTAAATACTGTTCAAAAGACTTGGAAAGACAACTATACTAAATTAGAACTGACTTTCTCAGCAGTATTAGACCAGGGAGAAACCTATAGAGTCGTTATGGATAGTGGAATTAAAGATTATGAAGGAATTTTCATAGATCCGTTTGATGAATTTGAATTTACAACTTTAGGTAATATTAGTGTAACTATGGTTTCGCCTGCTACTACAACAAACGTAGCAACATCAACAGCTTTAATCCTTGGTTTTTCTGAACATATAGACTGGGATGACTCCTATAAGAGCTACATAACTTTTAGAACTGGCGGAGACCAGATTCTTATAAATAGCTGTGAATACGATGAAAACAATAGAGAACTGACTATTCATCCTGCTACTTCACTTCTTTACAATACTACCTATGAATTAATTGTTAAAGCAGGAATCAAGAATAATACCACTTTGCAAACTACATTGGCAGCTAACTTTGAATTTACAACTGGTGAAGGCACTGGAACTACTGCGACTCTAACTCTTAATGAAGCAGATAAAGTTGATAACCTATATATTGTCACACCGACTTTCTTTGTAGATTTTGGAACAGAATTACTAGACAAGACAACTGCAGAAAATGCTATAAGACTTTATACTAGCAGCAATTCAGAATTTTATTCCATAGTGAAAAAATGGGATAATACTAATACCAAGCTGACAATCACCTGTTCAAATATGTTAAATGCCAACACTACTTACAAATTGCTGATGAATTCTGGCGTAAAAGACAAAGAAGGAGTTGAAATTACACCCTTTACTACTTTTACTTTCACGACTACGCCTAACGGAAATGGCTCCGAAAATAATCCTTATTTGATTTATACGGCTTATCAGCTTGACAACATTCGTAAGAAGATGACTTCTCATTACAGGCTTGAAAGGGATATAGACATCGCTACTTCTACTTATACATCAGATAACTGTACTGCTGAAAAAGGTTGGCTTCCTATCGGCGATAAAAATGAAAGCTTCTCTGGCGGTTTTGACGGAAATAATCACAGAATCACGGGTTTGTCGATAAACAGACCAGATAAAGATTCTATAGGTTTATTCGGGCAAATTGCCAGTGCGACAATTAAAAACCTTTATGTTTCAGATGGAAACGTAAAAGGCGAAGACTCTTGTGGAGGTATTATCGGCTATGCTTACCACAGCACTATTACCAATTGTTGCAACGAAGGCGTGAACACAAGTGGTTCAAGCTATGTTGGCGGAATCTGCGGTAGTATTTATTCAACAAAATTGAGTAAATGTCGTAATGCTGCTATTATTAACTGTTCAACTGAAAGGGCAGGGGGAATCACAGGCTGGACGAAAGATATTTCTAAAATATTTATCTGTAGTAACTCTGGAACTATTACAGGACAGAATAATCACGTTGGCGGCATAACAGGCTTTAATAACGGTAGTATAGAAAACTGTTTCAATGAGGGTAATGTTATTGCTTATGGCTACTGTGGTGGTATTGCTGGAAGTAACAATGTGTCAGGAAAAATCGACAGATGTATTTCAATAGGCAATGTTAGTGTAACAAATCTAGCTGAAATTACATATGGCGGTATTACTGGTTATTGCGAAGGAACAGCAAATGTTACCAATAATATAATTACTGACTCTACGTCACTTAATGGCTACAGTTGTAATTCTGCTGAACAGACAGTGGGCAATTATGGCGATGGTTCTGATAATAACAAGAATTACTTTTTTAATTCTATTTCTGCGATAAATTCTGCAGTTTGTGCTGCTGCTAACTGGAGCGATTCAAAAGTCTGGGACGGTTCTGTTTGGCAACTCACCACCTGGGCGCTACCATCACTCATCGGTTTACCGTAAAATAAAACCTATCACACATCAAACAAATCATCTAGAGTTATTTTTATTACTGAATTATTTCTTATAGTTTTAAAACCAGACTTAGAAATGAATCCATATTTTATAGCACTTAGACCAGAATTGTTAACTTGCTCTATTTCTTTATTAATAACTTTCGATGAAATAGGCTCATTAGTAAACTTAGCCTCATAAAAAACATAGCCTTTTTGGCTCCAAGTCACTATATCAAACTCACCATTTGTTTTTTCTACAGGGTTATCGTCAATTTTTAATCGGATAAAACCGAGTCGGAATTTTCCGAGTATAGATCTTAAAATAAGTATTTACTAACTCAATTTTCACTCTTCATTTCCTTAGGCAAAAGCGGATAAATACAGTGATTTAAGTATAAAAATGTAATAATTGACAAATAAAATGCCCTCTTTTTTAAAGGGGGATGTCATTCGTAAGAATGACAGGGGGATTTTTAAAAATTATTAAAAAGAAAATCTTGAATTAAACCAATAACTACAACAAAAACCAACTACAATAAAAACTTCTTCATTCTTATATCTAAAAAAAATTGGATTATTTTCCATTTTCTACATTATTATATAAAGTTTTAGGAATTGATTCCAAATACTTGCAACCATTAAAATTGATGACCCACCTTCTGAATATAACGGCATAAGAAAAAGAAATGCCATTGACTGGCTAGTTGGGAATTGAGAATTGAGAACGTAGAGCAACTGAGTATGTGTTCTAAAACCTCCACTTGAGGGCTGTCGACAAAGATGGCGGCTTACAAGCGTGCCCAAAACAGGATGTTTTTGAGGTCGAATGTCTAGGATAGGCAACAATCAACAACAGAGATCTAGCGAGTCGTAGAGTAAAAAAGGTAAGGAGTATAAGCAGCCATTTTTGTAGCTTTTATATTTTTTTCTTTTATCAAAATTGGTGGAAAATGATACTAAACACCAATTATATAGGTTTACAAGTCTTTCATTCCTTCAAGAAAACCAGTTTGGGGATTATAATCATGAGGAAAGTTTTTAATAAGATATTGTTCAAGCTCATCTGTTCCTGGGGCTTGCCATTCAAGATATTTATCTCTCAAGCCCATTTTATTTAAGGCATCTATTATGGCTGGATCACATAATAAAACTCTCCCCATACAGCATTCTTTCATTTTTTCAAGAACATCTTCATCAAGTTCTCCAGATTTGTTAATTTTAAGCCATGCCCAATTCTTATTTATTTTATCCTTGGAATATTTATGGTGTTCTTGGTCTTTGTCGAAGAAAGCTGGTCTTTCAGCTCCAACAAATATATGGCTATTAGTTATTACAATTCTACCATAGGCAGGACCTATTCCTATCAATTCAGGCAAAGTCATATCGCATCTAAACATAGCAACCTCTTTTCCTTTAACCGCTAACAATTTTAAAATTTCTTCAAATACTTTTATTATAAATAATAAAATATCAATAATCGTCAAAAAAAAGCTGCAAACTCTTTTTTTAGAGATAAGAGATGAGAGAGAAGAGATAAGGGGATTGTTTTAGCTTATGAAAGTTTTCAGCTATTATTAAATTTTTACAGACAACTAAGTTGCTTCGACTAACCTTTTTAGAGTAAAGAGAAGTTGAGAATTGAGAGATGAGAATTATATCTTAAAGCCATATTTATTCTCAAAAGCGTTCAAGATTCGCAATAAATCATCTGGTAAATACTTATAAGCTTTGTTCCTTAAATCTTCTGGAATACCGAAATGATACTCGGCAATACTTCCGGCAATAGCTGCCAGAGTGTCAGCATCGCCACCGAGAGAAACAGCGTTACGTAAACAGTCTTCAAAGTCTTTGGCTTCAACGAAAGACATTATTGCCTGTGGAACCGTATCCTGACAAATTTCATTAAAGCGGTATTCATCTCTGATACTATCAATAGTAAAATTCATTGGGTAATAATTTTCATTAATATAATCTTTTATTTCGAGCTGGCTTTTCCCATTTTTTGCGAGGAATATTGCTACAGCGGTGGCTTCTGCCCCTTTAATTCCTTCGGGGTGATTGTGAGTTACTTCTGTTACTTTTTTCGATAAATCTTTCACTTCTTCAATAGATTTGCCA
>CAMJNS010000107.1 GCA_946407375.1 uncultured bacterium | reverse complement strand
TAACATTAATTTTATTATCAGAAAGCTTTGTAACAGCAGTATTTTCGATAGAATTGTAAGTTACAGAAGCTCCTAATGCCACTGGAGCCTGACTCTTGGTTGACACACTGACAGCACCACTAACACCAACGAGAAAAGCATCATTAAGAGTTCTGAATTTAAGTTCTTTAGAATTAATAGTATTATGTTCTAAATTAACTTTAGCATTATTTTTTATATCATTCCAGGCAGCGGAACCAGTGCCTGAACCCTTGCTTTCATCGTTAGAAACAGCAGCCCCAGCAGCTACGTCTATAACTGTGGTATAAGAAAGAGCCTTAGAAGTAAATGAATCAGAATTAATGGTCGAATTGCTAATATTAACATTAAATTCATTATCTATTTCATTTATAGCTGCACCCAAACCTACAGCAGTTCCACCATAAGCGCCAGATGCAGCAGCAACTACAAACAACGAACCTTTTCGGCTTGATGCTGATTCAAACAGTTCTGTTGTGCCAGAAGCGGTGTCTAACTCTTTATAGAAATCTTCACCTTCTGATGAAATGAAATCAACATCCATTCCGTTTCTTTCAAGATTTTGCTCATAAGTTACAGCCATATCGTCAGTTGTTCTGACATCTCTTGAATTAACAGAAAGACTTTCAGAATTAATTTTAGCATTCTTGATATTGGCTTCTGTAATATTGCTTAATTCAGCATAGACACCAGCACCAGCACCAGCGAAGGAATTATCTACTCCAGCAGCAACAGAAAGAGCTACACCAGCATTAACTATTGTTGAAGCCTGCAAAGAGTTAACTTCCACATTTTGCATATTCTGGTATGAGCCTTTTGATACTTCTGAAGTCAATTTATTATCTATCATAGAAATATCAAAAGAAGCTCCAACAGCACCTTTTTGCTTACCTACAGCGGCGCTTATACCGCCAGTAATCTGAGTATCACTTTCGTAAGCAGTAACAACCATATTAGCTTTATTAGATGTGTTAAGAGCTTTTGCGTTAGTGTTATCCTGCTTAGCTGACACATTGTTGTCTATAATATTAATAGAAGCGTTAATAGCACCAGAACCTGAATTTTCAACTTGATGACTGCTTGCTATAAGAGATAAACCGAGACCTGCAGCAATGGAGTCACCACCGTTTAATGCAGTTGTATTAATCTGCTTAGCATCATAAATATTAGAGTTTGCCAATAATGATTCTGTAGTATTATCAAGTATATTAATTGCAACTGCACCATCTACGCCAACAGTTTTACCTTCAGCATTACCGCCTTGCGCAATAATTCCTGCTGCACCTGCAAAAGCAAGATTATGAGCAGAATTGATAGCTGAAATGTCGACTCTGCTGTTTGATTTATTATTAAGTTTAATATTGGCTTTATTAAAATATGTTTTAGTTACATTTGTGATTTCATTTAAAGCAACACTTCCATTTGCTGTTAATGAAATACTTGGGCCCTGATCTTGCTGGTTACCACCGCCCTGCTGGTTTCCGCCATCTTGCTGGTTTCCACCGCCCTGTTGGTTTTCTCCACCTTCTTGATTTCTTTCAGGAACATTCTGATCTTGATTATTAGGTTTAAATATTGCCCCAAGAGCTTTATAGACTAAGTATTGTACTCCCTTGGTAACTGTTGAACCAGATAAGAAATTATTAACAAAAGTAGCTTTTTCTGTCCATTTATCATAACCTGACTTATCGTCAACGGCAACAGAACCTGCAATACCTATAGAGTTGATAGTACCAGTAGTTTTCGCTACAGCTTCAAATACATCGGCTGTTATTGTTGCAACCTTGTTACTTACTTCTGACTGATCTGGCTCAGTTAATCTTAAAAGCAAATCTTTTCTGATTTTCTGCCACATCATGTCGTTATCATCATAAATTATTTGAGTTTCTTTATCAAGTGCAGTTACAGAAGCTCCAACCCCAACACCAACTTTTTCAGTAACTATTAGAGACCCTACTGTATTTGTAGGTTCAGTACTATTGTAAGCATTAATTTTAACTGTATCTGCAGTAATATTAACAGAATTATCAATATATATATTTGCCTTACTATCACCAGTAAGAACAGAAGCCATAGCATTAAAGCCTGTAGATGCAGAAGAAGCACCGATAAGAATTTCTATAGGCTTAAAATGATTAGCTGTATTGATTTCTATATTGTTAACACCATTGCTTCCTAAAACAGCTCCATCTGCAATCAAAACATTAGATTCTGAATTATTGATATGAACTATTGAAGCACCGCCAATACTGATCGTTTTTTCACCACCAGTATTCTGTGCAAGCAAAGGGATACCACCAACTAATGCAGTAGTAGTAACGTCTGCAATTGATTCTAATGTAATATTCTTGCCGTTTTCCCCTTGAGAATTAATAAGGGTATTTTTACCAACAAAAAGATTACTCTTTGTGCTATTTGAACCAACAAAGACAGAACCGCTAAAATCAAGTTTTGTATCAGCCTTGGAACTGTTTACGTAACTACTGCAAGTATAGTTTGCATAATTTGTATAGGTTTTAAATTCCAAAGCAGTTTTAAGGAGGTTAATTACTCGGCCAACAATACCGTCACCAGCAACTTCACCTTTAACGAATTCCCATAAAGATTTACAAGCAGAGATAAAATCAGTAAGACCCTGCATAAAAGTTTCATTACTTTTTCCAAGTTTTTCAAATTTGGTCTTAATATTTTTTAAAAGGTCTTTATGATAATCAGAAGTAAAAAACTCCTTTAATTTATCAACTGCATCCAACAAATCTTCAACCAACACTTTAACTCGGTTATAAGGTTGATCAACAAAAGATTTAACCGTTACTTGTCTACCAATAAGCTGTGTTTTATTATTTGCTTCAGAATCATCAATTACTAATTTAGAATCATAATCATTATTACTAACAAGAACGGCAAGACCACCCGCTGCTTTAGCTGATTGGTTTCCATCATCACTGGATTCAGGAAAGCTAAAGCTTGTGACATCATATTTTGCATCTTTTACGTATAAGTAAGATACAAGATTTAAATTACCAGTAGTATTAATTTTAGAGCCTGGTCTTACATTTAACCGTGCATTATGTTCCCCTTCACTATATAATACTGCTCCTGCAACACTGAAGCTGGGAATTGGTTTTGGCAAGGGTTGTTGATTGTTATTACTTCCAAATATCTTAGTTAATAATTTATTTATACCAACCTTTTCCATAACATTATTAACGCCGGTATCTATTGTTTGTTGAACTGCTTTTTCCCATTCGTATTTTCCCTTAATACCAGCTTGAGCATATGCTTCATCTACCAAGATGTTGTTTATTGCAGAAATAGTAAAAGACCCATCTGGATTATCTAAATAAATATTAGTTTTATCTATATTTAGAATAGAGTCAGTATTATAAAAAGAAAGGGCAACAGCTGGCATAACCCAGGCTGATTTATCTCCCTTAGATGCAGCAGTTATAGAGTTTCTGCCATTGGCTACAGATCTTATATCTACATTCTGCTTTGTCTCAAATACTGCATTTTCACCAATGTTTAAAAGTGCCAGATTTGTATGCTTACCCATTGCAAACGAAATTTGTGCTGGAGCATTTGTTCTACTTGTTGCTGCAGTAGCGGAAATATCTAAATCGCTGTCAGACTCAGACTTTATAGAAATTGAATTAACCAAAGGATTATTATTTGAATAAGATGATATGGCTTTACCATCAAAATTTAAGATAGAAGTGCTTTCAAGTTGCCCATAAATACCTGCTGCTGCAGGTAATACCCTATTTAGTTTTGAAGTTTCCGCAACCTTTTTACTAACACTAGTTGAGGTTTTAGCACCTTCCTGTTGTACAGAACTAGTTATAGCATTAACTTTTATTATATCTTTTGCGTCTAATACTGCATTTTTTGTTATATCTACTTTAGAAACAGCTTTTGAAACAATGGCATCCGCATCAATATTGAGAGGGAAAGCACCTACCTGTGAACCAACAAGTTCTAATGCAATATCTTTCACATTTACTGATGAAGCAGCATTATCATTAGCAGCAATTGCTTCAACAACTATACAGCCTTCGGCGGTAGCATTCCCATTGAACTCTACTTCAGAATATATATCAGCTATTTTATTATTAGTGGTTCCGAATACTCTTTCACCGTTACTTTTTATTTTAGAAACTTGCCCATTAGAAGCTAAGGCGGTAACTAGAATATTATTACGGCTCTTTAACGAACCGTTCATTTCAATTTTTGCTGTTGCTGATGCTGCATTAAAGCTTGAAAATCCTGTAATATACTTTAAAATAGTAGATTCGTGATGAGTATTACTCTGACAAGAAACAAGCTCAATATTACCTTGAATTGAAACTAATTCATTAGCCTCTGGAATAGAAACACCTTCTACGTTAACTAAACCAGAAAAATTGTCTAATTCATTACTTGAAAATGTATTTAAAGATGCGGTGTTTTTAATTAAAAGCCCCTTTTTGCCTTCTTCATTACCACCAGCATATAAGCCTATACCATTAACTGTGTTAATCTTGCCTTCAATTATTATTTCGCCTAGAGGATTGATAGCAACGCCATAAAGAGGAGCAGCATTATAATTTGTAATATCTCTGTCAACTATATAGGGAACTTCTTGTTCACTTATCTCAAATTTATTCTTGTCAGCATTTATGAATTTCTCCATAAAGGTTTTGGTAGGAGTCATGGCATAGAAGGCACCAGCATTGATTACCCCACCTTTTCCTAGAATAAGACCTTCGGAACTAAGAAAATAAAGATTACCGCCGATTTTGCTGTCTTTAACAGCGTTAAGTGTTCCCTGAATATCAATTTTATTTTTTACGAAATTTAATAAGTTACTGGTATTTTTTGGGAATTCAAGGTTTGCTATTTCATTGGAGTGCAATGTAAAGTCTTTAAAAGCATTGAAAGCATTTTTGCCGTCTATTTTTGATGTGGTGATTGTATGTAGTCTCTTTGCTTCATCGAATTCGATTTTTGTCTGGTCGCCTAGGGCGGTTATTGTACTTAGGGATTTAGCAAATAGAGGTTGAGTAAGCAGAGTTATCCCGGCAGCACTGAGCATTATTTTTTGCAGAGAGGTAGTCAATAAGTTGTGTACACTACCTTTTATTAATTTCTTTAAATTTTTTCTTTCATTCTTACGTTTATCCACAAACCATCTACGATAAATACTACGACAAAAACTCATACTTTAACTCCGTTAAATATCTATAAAAAATTAAGCCTTCTTTTCATTATTAATAAAAAGAAGGCTTTTTACTTTATTTATCCATTGAAGGTTTAGTTTTTTTGAGGACAGATACAGATGTATAAGATTCTCCTGTATCTTCATCAACTTCATCTTCTGTTAATGTTAAAACATCATCTTCAAGACTCATAGGAGAGACGAGTTCTTCGCCATTACATGAAGTGGTTAATTTTCCTTCTTTGTAACTCCAGGTTCCTGTTTCTTCAACACCAGTATCAGATGTTTTCCAATATTCTGGTTTTTGGGTGTCAGGATAGATATTAATTTCATAATTAATCAATTTAAGAGTTCCATCATTATTAAAAATCCAAGTTTCAACTTCATTATTAGCATTAGGAACAACATTATAATTATCTTCAGTATTCAAATACCAGGTTCCAATTATTGCTTCTTTTATTGGTTTATAACTATTTATATTTTTCTTGAATACAGAAACAGAGGTTCCATCTTCATCAGTTTCTGTAATAGTTAATTCAGCATTTTTTAATGTTGCTAGGAAAGTACCTTCTTCTTTATCAGTCTTTAAAGTCAATTTTCCATCAGCATACTTCCAAGTACCTGTTATAGTTTCGGTAGTTTCAGCAGATTCCAAATATTCTGCTTCATTTGGATTATTTAACTGATCGCCAGCTTTTAGTGTAATATTTATTAAAGAAAAAGTACCATCAGAATTAAAGCAATATGTTTCAACTTTACCCTGAGAATTAGGAATAACTGGTATACCATCTTCTGTATTCAAATACCAGGAACCTTCTAAGGCTTTATTTTCTGTTGGCTTATAATCGTTCTTGGTTTTCTTATAAACAGTAGTATCTGTTTCATGAGTTTCTTCATCAGTGTCTATAATAGTTAATTCACCATTCTTTAAGGTTATAGGTGTAGACACTTCAGAACCGTCAACTTTTACTGTTAATGACCCATTAGAATATTTCCAAGTTCCTTTAAGTGCAGAACTAACTTTTTCTGTTTGCCAAAATTCTGGTTTATCATCTGGGCATTCAGCAACATTGTAATTTGTCCATGTAAAAGTTCTGTCAGAATTTAAAACCAATGTTTCAACATCGCCTTTATCAGTAACTACTACAGGTAATTTATTAATAGTATTTAAATACCATGTTCCTAAAATTTCAGATACTTCTTTTTCTGCATCTGCAGTAGGAATACTATCTGTATTAACATCGCTTTTTGTTGGAACAGAAACATCTTCACCTTTTGCAATCTTATTCAAAATTGATTTGTAATTATCAGGATTATAAAAGGTGCTAAAATCATCGGTAATTCCTTGATTTGCACAGTTATTTTTAAAGTTTTCAAATGAAGCATTGGTAGGATTTTTGCTTAACCATGAATCAAAAGCTAAGGTTTTAATACTAGTATTTACATCAACAGGTATTACAGCATCATTTTGTAATTCAGACTTAGAGATCTGGTTTTGCATAACAGCTTTACCTTTATATTTGAAGGTAAATCTGTAATCATAAGCATTAATGAGTCCAGAAATTTTGCATTCATACTTAGTCCCACTTGCTATAGCTTTTACATCATTTAATGTGGTCATAAGTTTACCATTATCATAACCAGTTGTAGTGACTAAGAAATCTGATCCATTGCTAGCTTGTGCTCTAGAAGAAGCAATCAAATTCAAATCTGTAGCATCTATTGAAAGAGAAACAGTAGAACTTGTCGACAATGGACCGTTATTATCATGGTGATGGTGATGACCACATGCAGTGAGAATAAGTGTTGATACTATAGCAACACATAAAAATAAATATCTAAAAAAGTTTTTGTTTTTTAATGACATAAACAAACCCCTTTTCAATAAATATCTTTTAATTTTACAGATAAAAAAAAAAATATCAAGTTTAATTTATGATTTAAAGGTGCATTTAAAGGTGCATAAAAAGCCAAGATTAGAATGATTTAAGAATTAAAGGAAAAAAACTAGGAGACAAGAGTTTTTTTTGTTTAAAACGCTATGACTTTATTTGCATGCAAATACAAGCGTAGTTTTTGTTGTTGACAACAACATCATCAATAAAATATTTGGCTGTTTAAAAAAGAAGCTTTTCTGCAGTCTTTTTTAAAGACCAAACAAAACATTAAACAAATGACATAATTTCTACAACAAATACTGTGCACAGATTATTCTATCAAAAACACTGTCAAAAAGCATTTTAATAAAAACTATTATTCAAGCCATTCAATGAAATTATCAGGTGTAATTACCGAAAAAGTGCTATTGGGATAATTTCTAGAAAAAGTTAATGGAGCTTTTGCCTTTGCTTTAGGGTTATATTTAAATTCAAACGCGGAGAGTTTCCCGTCTGCTTCTTCAATATAATCAACTTCTTGCTGCTGCGTAGTTCTCCAAAAATAGCAATTAAAACAATAACCAAGAAAATAATTCCGCTTCATTCGCTCACTAACGCAGAAATTTTCCCATAAAGCACCAACATCATTCCTAAGTTAAATAGGAGCAAACTGCTTTATTACAGCGTTTCTTATTCCATTATCATAAAAATAAATCTTTCTCGTTTTCTTTAATTCATTGCGAAGATTTCTTGAAAAAGCTGGTAATCTGAATATTACAAAAGCTCTTTCAAGCAATGTAACATATTTTTCAACTGTTTCACTATTCAAGCCAATCATCTGTCCAATTTCATTAAATGAAACCTGACTCCCAATCTGAAAAGCCAAAGCCTGCAGCAGTTTTTCTATTCGCTCTGATTTTTGAATTTTTTCCCAGATTAAAACATCTTTATATAAATAACTATCAGCTAACTGCATTAAAATGTCTTTTGAATCATCAAAATGCTTGTAAACATCTGGATATAAACCATAAATAAGCCTTAAGTCCAATAACCTTTTTTCTTCGATAATATTAGTGTAATTTATAGCTTCTGTAATGGAAAACGGCAAAAGTATGAATTCCAGCTTTCTGCCAGTAAGTGGTTCTTTTATTGTGTTTGCCAGTTCAAAGGAAGAAGAGCCCGAGGCTATCGTTATTAAATCTGGAATATTATCTGAAATGATTTTCAGAGTAAGACCTATATTTTCAACTCTTTGAGCCTCATCGATTATTAACAGTTTTTTACCATTTACAAGTTGTTTCAGATTTGTAGATGTCTTATTGGAAAGCATAAGTCTCGTATCTGGTTCGTCACAATTGAGCCATAAATAAGGCAATTTCTTTTTTTCAACAAGCATTTTTAGCAAAGTTGTTTTGCCGCATTGTCTTGGACCATACAAGACAATAACTTTGCCCAAATTAAGCTTTTTTTCTATTCTTTCTGTTAATAATCTTTTTAACAAGGCCTTATCCTATTTATAATAATTCTAGATTGCAATCGAAAAATATTATGTTTATTTTTGATTGTTTTCTAATTTTATTATAATAAATAGTGGTAAGTATAGCAATATTAATTTAATAATTTATTATACTTATTTACTTTTAAAATAGAATATAATTACCACAATTACTAATAACAATAACTAGGTTTGCTTTGGCAAATGTAATCGTCAGCATCAACTAGAAGCTGTGATGTTTTCAAACATTGCGTAGTCTACACATTGTCATAAACGTATATCTCTTAGAGATGAGAGAGTAGAAATAAGAAATAAGAGATAAGAATTAGAGATAAGCAGCACTTCTTAGATAATTTGATGTTTGCACAATTGTCATAAAAAGTATTCATCACATGTCCCACTATTCCTGCAATGTTAT
>CAMJNS010000106.1 GCA_946407375.1 uncultured bacterium | reverse complement strand
GCTTACAGCGTCTATTTGATGAAGTAATAAAGATGGACGAAAACAATAGATATCTTGTTCGTAAATCAATGGTCAAAATAGGTGCTAGAGTTGTTGAACCAATGATGAGGCTATTTAAATTGAATAATCCAGAAATAAGAGCTTTTGCTGCCTCAACTCTGGGTGAAATAGGCAATCCTAGAGCTGTTCCAGTTCTAGTAACAGGTCTTTCTGATAATGACTGGAACGTTAGACGAAGTTGCGCCTATGCTCTCACAGAAATTGGTGAAAGAGGCGTTGATAAAATAGCTGAAGCACTAAAAAGTCCAAATGATGACGTAAGATACTGGGTTACAAGAATTCTAGAATCTATTGGGGAACCAGGAGTTCCTTATTTAGTTAAAGCTCTTCGAGATACTAATAAAGAAATCAGGTTTTTCTCTGCAAAAGCTTTGGGAACCGCATTTGACACTTCAGTGACCAAAAGTCTGATATTAGCTTTGGGGGATGAAGTGTGGAGCGTTAGAAAAGCTGCAGCCGAAAGCCTTTGTAGACTAGAAAATCTTCCAATAGAAGAAGTTATGAGATATCTTTCAAGCGATAATGATGACATTCGTTATTGGGTTTCATACGTAGTCAAAGAAGTCGGTCATAAATACGTAAATAAAATTATTGAAGCAATGCGCAGGGGCGATGCAGAGTTGCGACTCTTTGCTTGTCAAGCGGCTGGAATGATAGAAAATGAACCTGAATTGATAGATGCTTTGATTCTTTCCTTAACAGATGATAGCGAATGGGTTAGAATATATTCTGCTATTTCCCTTGGGAAATCAGGAGATGAACGTTCTATTGTTCCTTTAATAAGATGTTTTTCAGACAGAAATACAGAAGTTCACAGAAGTGTTATTCAATCTTTCAAAAAGATGGGTGAACAAGTTCGCAAAGAACTAATTAAGTGTATTGAAAGCGAGGACCCAGATTTACGCAAAAATTCTGCTTTAGCACTTGGAGAAATGCGTGAAAAAAGAGGTCTTGACCATATTATAATGTTGCTAGAAGATTCAGATTCATCTGTTAGAGCTGTTGCAGCACAGGCATTAAGTGGGTTCCCCTGCCATAAAGCAAGAGGAGTGCTCAATCACGCTTTAGGCGATTCTGAAGTAAAAGTAAGATTAGCAGCAATTAAAGCAATTGGTAATCTTGGCGAAGAAGAAGATGCTCTAGCATTAATGATTTATGCCGCTAAGCAAAAAGAAGGCTCGGAAACAAGAGCAATTCATAGAATACTTGGCGATATGGCAATAAATAATCCTGATTTGTTTATTGAAATGTTTAAAAACGAACAGATGGCTATTAAGAATATGGCTTATGAATCTCTTGTTACAGCAGGCATAGAAGCTTTACCAAGGTTAACTATAGTAGCTGCCGAATCTAAAGACGACACTCAAGTTCAATGGTGTAAGAAAACTATCAAGCAGATTAAAATGCCTAAGGAGTCTATGTTCTATGCTTGATGACAGGTTAAACTGGCTCAAGCTTGCCTCAATGAGCAACTGGGTCGGTGCTACCTTAATGGCAGGTCTTATAAAAAAATACCTAAATCCAAGGCAGGCACTACAAGCTTCTCAAGCAGAGCTTATGACAATAAAAGGTTGGGATGTTAAAAGAGCAAAAAAATTTGTTTCGGAAGCACCTAAATCTAAACCTATATGCTCGCTAGAAAAACTTGATAGCGAAAATATAAGATTAATAACCTTTAAAGATGATGAATATCCCGAAAATCTTCGAGAGATTCCTGATTCACCATTAGTTCTTTTTGCAAAAGGTCAATCGTTAGGAAATTGTAATCCTGCGATAGCAGTCGTTGGCGCTAGAAATGCTTCTCAAATGGGGTATGAATTAGCTCACGATTTTGCTTTTAAGCTTGCAAAGGCAGGATTTACATTAGTAAGCGGTTTGGCTCTAGGCATTGATACCTATGCTCACAGAGGTGCTTTGGAAGCAGAAGGTAAAACAATAGCTGTTTTAGCTAACGGTGTAGATGTAGTTTATCCTCGTTCAAATTCAAAAGTTCGAGAAAAAATACTGAAAACAGGTTCTATTGTTTCGGAATATGCGCCAGGAATATCACCATTGCCCTGGTATTTTCCGATACGAAATCGAATTATTTCAGGAATGTGCATCGCTACTCTTGTTATAGAAGCTAGTGCACGTAGTGGTTCTTTGATAACAGCAAGATTAGCAGGCGAACAAAATCGTGAAATATTCGCTGTTCCTGGAGGCAATGGAACAAGTCCGTCTCAGGGAACTATGAATTTAATAAAAGAGGGGGCAATTTTAGTAACATCTCCTGAAGAAATTATTGACTATTATTCAGATTTGTTACCTAATGAAAACTTAAAAAATTTTGAAAATTTGAAAAAAGAAGAAATTTCAAATGACAAAAATTTAAATAGTGAAGAAAGAAATTTATTGTTAAAGCTGGCTTCTGGAGCCAATGTAGACAGTCTTTTAAAAGAAGGTTGGAATAATGATAAATTGTTTTCTTTACTTTTGCAGCTTGAAATGAGAAATTATATAGTAAGATTATCTGGTGGAAGATACCAGTTAAAAAGAGAAATAAAATAAGGTAGGCTATGAACAATATTAAAAGTCCATTATCGAATATCATGGAAATCATGAATATCGTAATTAAGCGTATTGAAACGAGCGGACAAGAAGAAGACAGTAACGAACACATGGTTACACAATTGCTTGAAAAGGGGTTTTCTCTTAACGACATAGATGTAGCTATGGGCTTAGTTGCAATGATTACTTCAAAGGTTGATCCTATTGTGAAAGTAAGCAAAAGAGAAAGAAACCGAGATGGCAATTTTTCTGGGATTAGACAACTTCACGCAATAGAAGCAGCCAGACTTACTCCAGATGCACAGCGTTATCTGTTAAAATCTGTAGAAGACGGAACCATAACGCCTTTACAGTTTGAAAAAACACTCCTTTATCTACAAAAAATGGATCTTAGAGGTGTTAACAAAACAAGGTTAGAAATCATTCTTCTAATGAATAAACCTGTTACTCAGGTCGAAGTTGGAACTGATGAATTCAACGATTCTGTGTTTTACCCAACTATTCATTAACAGCAAAAGATTGGCGGAGCGTGAAGATGTCAAAGAATTTAATCATAGTTGAATCTCCTGGTAAAATTAAGACTCTCTCTAAATTTTTGGGGAAAGAATTTATAGTAGAAGCAAGTAAAGGGCATGTTATAGATTTGCCACCCTCAAGATTTGGAGTAAGCACAGATAACGGTTTTGTACCCGATTTCCATGTAGTTGAAGATCGTAAAGATGTTATATTAAATCTTCAAAAATTAGCTAAAACAGTAGATAAAGTATATCTTGCTCCCGACCCTGACCGCGAAGGAGAAGCTATTAGTTGGCACTTAGCAAATGTTTTAAACATTGATCCTCTTTCAAAATGTCGAATAACTTTTAACTCAATAACAAAAGAAGACGTTTTGAAATCATTGGAATCTCCAAGATGTATAGACTGTGATTTGGTTAACGCTCAACAGTCTAGAAGAATACTAGACAGACTTGTTGGCTATAAACTTTCCCCATTACTTTGGCAAAAAATTTGTTTAGGGCTTTCAGCAGGAAGAGTTCAGTCTGTTGCTGTTGCCTTAATTTGTCAGCGTGAAAAAGAAATTCTAGCATTTGTTCCAGAAGAATACTGGACAATTGACGCAGATTTAAAAACTGCTGAACAAAAGAAATTCAGAGTTAGACTTGTAAAAGTTAGCGGTAAAAAAGCTAGCGTTTCTAACAAAGAAGAAGCAGACAAAATAGTTGAAGCACTGAAGCAATCGACTCTTTCAGCTACTTCTATTACAAAACGAGAAAAACGCCAAGCTCCCCCACCCCCTTTCATAACAAGCACTCTACAAGCAGAAGCTGCACAAAAATTCGGCTTTGCCCCTAAAAGAACAATGTCTATTGCTCAAAAACTCTATGAAGGTGTTGAATTAGGAGATGAAGGACAAGTTGGTCTCATAACATACATGAGAACTGACTCTGTAAGAATTTCTCCAGAAGGTCTAAGGGAATTAAATTCCTTTATAGAAAAGAACTATGCAAAAGAATATCAATTAGAAAAGAATCGATTCTTTAAGCTAAAAAAAGGAGCTCAAGATGCTCACGAAGCAATAAGACCAACTTCTGTTTTCAGAACTCCAGAATCAATATCTCGTTATCTAAAACCAGAACAATTAAAGCTCTATTCTTTGATTTGGAAAAGATATACTGCTTCTCAAATGGCTGAAGCTGTTTATGATGTTGTTACTGTTGAAGTAGATGCTGGTCCAAATACTTTCCAAGCTTCTGGCACAACAATGAAGTTTGACGGTTTCACTTCTTTATATTCTTTTTCTAAAGATGAAGATAGCGAAAACGATTCTGATTTTGATGAAGAAGGGAAACAGAAACTTCCTGCATTAAAAGAAGGAGATAAATTAAGCTTGGTTGCTACTTTGCCAGAACAGCATTTCACTGCTGCTCCACCAAGATATTCTGAAGCAACTATTATCAAGACTCTTGAAAAAGAAGGTATAGGCAGACCATCTACTTATGCTACTATTGTTGATACTATTCAGCAAAGAAAGTATGTTAAAAAAGTTGACGGTCACTTTGTTCCTTCAGACGCTGCATTTGCTGTAAGTCATATTTTGGAAAGCTCTTTCCCGAATCTGATAAATACAGGTTTTACGGCTAGTATGGAAAGTAATCTTGACTTAATAGAAGAAGGATCCGCAGATTGGGTTAAAGTATTGAATGATTTCTATACCCCATTCTCTGAAGACTTAAAGAAAGCCGAAGAAAAAGTTGAAAAACTAAGAATTGAATCTGATGTAGTTTGCCCTGTCTGTGGCAAAAAAATGATGGTTAGAATTGGTAGCACCGGAAAGTTCTTAGCTTGCACAGCTTATCCAGAATGTAAATCAACAATCAATATTCCTGATAATGTTGTTCTTTTTGCCGAAGGAATTCCAAAACCACCTATTAAACTTGCAGAAATACTAGCTAATGTTGTAGAAGAAGAACCAGAAGTTGAACTTATCGATGAAAAATGCGATAAGTGTGGTGCTCAAATGCAAATTAGGAGCGGCAAATTTGGTAAGTTTGTAGCTTGCAGCAATTATCCTGAATGTAAAAATACTCATCCAATTGTTAAAGATATTGGTGTAAAATGTCCGTCTTGTGGTGGTAAAATAGTAGAAAAGAAATCAAAAAGAGGAAGATTGTTCTATGGCTGTAGCAACTATCCAAAATGTACGCTTACAACTTGGAACAAACCAACAGGAGAATTATGTCCTGAATGTAACTCCCCTCTAGTATGGTATAATACCAAAAAACTTGGCGATTACGTGAAATGTTCAGCGAAAGGCTGTAAATATAAACGTATTCCTGAAAAATAACAGGTTTAAGAAAAATGGCTAATAAGAAAATAGAACCTACAGTTACCGTTATTGGTGCTGGCTTAGCAGGGACAGAAGCAACAACTCAACTTATTAGAAGGTCTATTCCAGTAAGATTGATTGAAATGCGCCCTAATAAGACAACAGGTGCCCATACTACTGATCAGTTTGCAGAGCTTGTTTGCAGCAATTCAGTAGGAAGCAATCTACCAGATAGAGCTTCTGGCTTGCTAAAAGAAGAATTACGATTTTTGAATAGCTATTTTATTGACACTGCTTATAAATACAGGGTTCCAGCAGGGAATGCCTTAGCAGTAGATAGAAACGCTTTTTCTAGAGAAATAACAAGATATTTGAAGACTCATAGTCTTGTTGAGTTTCATAATGAAGAATGTGTAGAAATTCCTAAAGATGGTATCGTGATTCTTGCCACTGGTCCATTAACTTCGCCAGCTTTATTAGAAGCTATAGCAAAACGTATTGGAAGCAAACAGCTAGAGTTTTATGATGCTGTAGCTCCAATTGTTAAAGCTAGTTCTATTAATATGGAAATAGCTTTTAAATCTGACAGATATGGTGAAACTGGCAAAGGTGATTATATAAACTGTCCAATGAATAAAGAAGAATATGAAAACTTTGTTCATGAGCTTCTTGCAGCAGAAAGAATAGATCTTTCTGATATGGAAAAGAATGCTAAAAAACAGTTTTTCAGTGCTTGCCAACCAGTTGAAATAATTGCCGAATCAGGAGAAAATTCTTTAAGATTTGGACCATTAAAACCCGTTGGTTTAACTGATCCTAGAACAGGAAGAAGACCTTGGGCCGCTGTTCAACTTAGACAAGACGATTTGCTTGGCAGTCTTTACAATATGGTCGGTTTCCAAACAAACTTAAAACATGGTGAACAAAAGCGTGTTTTCAGTATGATACCAGGCTTAGAAAATGCCGAATTTGTAAGACTAGGTCAAATGCATAGAAATTCTTACATTAATGCACCATCTGTATTGAAGCCAACTATGCAATTCAAAGAAGATCCTAATTTGTTCTTTGCTGGTCAACTTAGCGGTGTTGAAGGTTATACAGAATCTGCTATGAGTGGTTTGGTTGCAGGAATAAATGCTGCAAGAATCATTCAGGGCAAAGAACCTCTGGTTTTCCCACCACAAACTATGATAGGCTGTTTACTTAATTATATCACCTATGAAGGTCATAAAGATTTCCACCCAATGAACATTAATTTTGGAATCTTTGATAGTATTGAAAATGAAAAAAGCGAAGTCAGAAAAGAACGTATCATAAAAGCAGCTAGAAGAGCTTTTCGTGAGTTTATTTCAAAAATATAAAATAATAAGATAAAAAAAAAGCCCTTATGAACAATCCAGTTCACAAGGGCTTTTTTTTACTTTAATAGTGATTCTTCAAAAATGCTCTATAAGCACTTACGCTGAAATGATAATCTGCTTTAGAAATCAATTCGAATGGAGAATGCAAACTTAATGTTGGTATAGCAATATCAACAACCTGCATATTATGACTGGCTATGAAACGAGCAACTGTTCCTCCGCCACCTTCATCAACTTTTCCCATTTCACCAAACTGATACGGTATATTTTCAGATTCAAACATTTTTCTAATTTTAGCAAGAAATTCAATATCTACTTCATGACTGCCAGATTTTCCACCTTTTCCGCAGAACTTGCTAATCCAAACGCCTTTTCCAAGATAACCACTATTTAATGGGTCATAAGCACTTTCATAATTAGGATCAATAGAAGCACTTGTATCTGCTGAAAATACATAAGTATTACGAGTAGCATTTCTTACAGCAGCAAAAGAAGTATCCCCAGAAGTTGCTTCTGTTAACATGGCTATTAAATCCATTATAAGATTAGATTGAGCACCATTAGGACCGGCAGAACCAATTTCTTCTTTATCTAACAAAAGAATTGCAGCAGTATGTTCTGGTACATCGACTTCTGATAATCCGGCAAAAGCAGCATAAGCACAAGAACGGTCATCGTGCCCATAAGCTCCAATTAAACCACGGTCAAATCCTACTTCAGCAGCTTTCATAGCAGGAACAGCATGAATTTCAGCCCAAGCTAAATCTTCTTCGCTAAGTCCAAACTGCTTTTCTATTTCTTTCAAAACCATATTTTTAATTCTGTTTGGCTGAGTTGAATCAGATTTTGGATCTGGTTTAGAACCTACAACAATATTCAATTCTTCACCAGTTACAGCTTCATTAGTCAAACGCTTCATCTGAATCTTCTGAGCAAGATGAATAGCTATATCTGAAATTGTAAATACTGGATCTCCTTCTTTTTCACCTATTACAAAGCTAAGAGTTTTTCCCTTTTTATCTATAGCAAAAATATGTAAAGAAAGAGGAATTGTTACCCATTGGAACTTTTTGATTCCACCATAATAATGGGTTTTAAAAAGAGCAAGATTGTCTTTTTCATATAAAGGAGTAGACTTTATATCTACTTTAGGCACATCAAGATGAGCAGCTATAAGTCTAAAACCTTCATTGGCTGGCTTTTTTCCAATAATACCCAAACAAATAGCACGATTATTGTTAATAAACATTACTTTTGTGCCGGGTTTCAGTTTTTTACCTTTTCCAAAATCTGGTAAAGGCTTAAAGCCTAGTTTTTCTGCCTTGGTTTTAATATAATCTACAGTAGAACGTTCTGTTTTACATTTTGATATAAAATCAAAATAGTCCGCACAACGCTTATCTAGTAATTTTAAATCTTTAGCTTTTAAAGAATCCCAGGCAGAATTGACCTTAAAAGTTTTTACTTCATCATTTTTTTTCTGTACCACTTTATCCCTCCTTGAAAAAAATATTAATATGTTTTATGGTGTACAATATTATCACAAAATTAACATATATAAACAATTAAAAAGAATTATGAATAATAATATTTTAAAAACTTTTGAAACATTTAAATCTTTATCGTCCGAACTCAAATCAATTATAATAGGAAAAGAAAACCAAATAGAAAAAACTTTGATTTGTTTGCTAGCCCAAGGACATATTCTATTAGAAGATATGCCTGGTGTTGGCAAAACAACTTTAGCCTCTGCTCTAGCAACATCTATAGGTGGAACTTTCAGCAGAATACAGTTTACTTCAGATTTACTTCCCTTTGATATTATCGGCACTAAAATTTATCGTCGACAGACTGAAATATTTGAATTTGTCAAAGGACCTATTTTTGCAAATTTAATCTTAGCAGATGAGCTTAACAGAGCCTCTCCCAAAACTCAGAGTGCACTATTGCAAGCCATGAACGAATCATCTGTAAGTTTTGACAAAGTCACTTACGAAATGGCGAAACCTTTTATAGTTATTGCAACACAGAATCCCACCGGATCTAGTGGAACCTACCCTCTTCCTGAATCTGAATTAGACAGATTTATGATGCGTATTTCACTAGGTTATCCTGATCCCAAATATGAAAAGGAGATATTATTAAAATATAGCAAAGGAGATAATGAAAATAAAGTTCACACTTTGCTTACTCCTGAATTAGTCGTTGAAGCCCAAAACTATGTTTGCCAAATTGAAGTTAATGACAATGTTATAGATTACATTGTTCGTCTTTCTACTGCAATAAAAGAGAACAGCGAAGTCTTACAACCAGTCAGTCCTAGAGGGAATATTGCTTTAATGAGAGCTTCTCAAGCCTTAGCA
>CAMJNS010000105.1 GCA_946407375.1 uncultured bacterium | reverse complement strand
CTTCGTCTTTTTTAAGCATAAAATCATCTTCATAAACAGCTATTACAGTTTTTTTACGAGATGATTTTTTCGTAGATTTACCTATATCTTGCTCATTTTCTACTTCACTACCCATTATAAGATCATCTGGATTAATCTTTATTCTGCCTTTATTTTTACTGGATTTGTTCTCGCAACAGCCGTTTGCAAAAACAATCATACAAAGCATTATTAAAAAGATTTTATTTTTCATATTTTCCCTTTTAATCGTATAATTTTTTACTTAAAAATATCTATAAAAAATATTATTGCGGCTATATTCTTATTAATTCCATTTGCCCTACCTATTTGAGCACCATTGGAATCTCTAATTGTGCCATCAGAACAAATTTTACCTATAGAAGCATTATATTTGTTACGAACTGTTCCGTCGCTATCAACTTTTCCAACCATAGCATTATTTCTATCTCTTATTGTTCCATCACTTTCTATCTTGCCAACCTGTGCTCCATTTGAGTTACGAACAATGCCATCACTTGCCACTTTGCCTATTTGGGAACCATTAAAATTTCTAATGGTTCCGTCGCTGTCTATCCTTCCAATGTTTTGTCCATTAGAACCGTAAAATGATTGAGCATTTAATTGAATACAAAGAAATGAAAGAAGTATTAGAAATAAAACTATTATAATTCTTTTCATATCAAATCAAAATTTCATAAGATTAATAGCAGTCAAAGGATCTGGTTCTCTATTTATATCTACATCTATAGTATCAATAAATATTTCACCAGTAACGCTAATAATGCCTTTTGTCAAATGTCCACCTAAAGCTTCACCTTCATCATTTGAAACAACAATATGCAAATGGAGGTAAGGATCTCCATCTTTAGAAGAAATATTTCCAAGTAGAGATAGTATTTCCATATTTTGGTTGAAACAGTAACCACAATATCTTTTTTTCTTGAAACTGTAAAAACCTGCTTCAACTAATTGAGTTGCACCTATTCCACTAACAGAACCTGCTTTTATGTTTTCTTTTTTGCATAATTCTGTGATTGATGAAATGATTTCTTCTCCTCTATTCAGTCTAAGGACAAATCTATTACCAGCTTTTCTATATTCCATTTGTTTGCCTTTCATTATTAGGTTAATTAATAATACAGCAAAAAAAATAAAAGTACAACTAGCTTTTTTAAATAAGATTTTTCTTAATTACTACCACTTACGGTTCATTTGAACAAAATCTTTTGCCAATCCACCTTCACTTGTTTCTTTATAAACAGAGGGCAAATCATGACCAGTCTGTTTCATAACAGAAACAACTTTATCAAAAGAAACTCTGTGAGTTCCATCGGTCAGAGAAGAGAAAAGATTGCAGTCTAATGCTCTAGCAGCAGCATAAGCATTGCGTTCAATACAAGGAATCTGAACCATTCCACAAACAGGGTCGCAAGTCATTCCTAAGTGATGTTCCAAACCCATTTCAGCCGCATATTCTATTTGAGCAGGGCTTCCACCAAAAAGCTGACTAGTAGCAGCAGCAGCCATTGAACAGGCTACGCCAACTTCACCCTGACAACCAACTTCGGCACCAGAAATAGAAGCATTAGCCTTAACAATATTTCCAACTATTCCTGCAGTAGCAAGAGCTCGAATTATTTTTGATTCACTGAAGTTTCTACTCTTATAGAAGTGGTAAAGAACTGCTGGAACAACTCCGCAAGAACCACAAGTTGGAGCTGTTGCAATAACTCCGCCAGAAGCATTTTCTTCTGCAGCAGCAAGAGCATAAGCAAAAACCAAACCTCTAGACTTTATATTGTCTTTTGAACCGCCAGCTTTAATAAAGAAAGTTGAACCTCTTCTACGAAGGTTTGTCGGTCCAGGTAAACTGCCTTCTTCTTCCAAACCACGTTCAATACAGGCTTTCATAGTCTGCCATACTTCACCAAGGTAATCCCAGACATCAAATGTTTCATATTCTTTAACATATTCCCAGAAACATTTACCCTTAGTTTCACACCATTCTAGGATTTCAGTCATAGTAGAAAGAGGATATAATTCTCCTTCATCTTCGCCAATAATACCGTTATCATCAGCCAAAGCTCCACCGCCAACACTGAAACAGGTCCATTTTCCTTCCTCATGCCCTGAACCATCTAAAGCAACAAATTTCATTCCATTTGGGTGATATGGGAGAAAAATCTTCGGTTCCCAAATAATTTCTGTAGGCGCAACTCCTTTTAATACAGAAAGAATAGCTTGATCGGTAAAGTGCCCCTTGCCTGTTGCTGCCAAACTACCATAAAGAGTTACTTTAAAAGCAGAAGCACTTTGGTGCCTTGAAAGAAAAAGCTCTGCAGCTTTCTTTGGTCCCATAGTATGGCTACTAGAAGGACCGTTGCCGATTCTATATATTTCTTTGATACTTCTCATTCTTTTTGTTTCTGACATTTGTTTTATCCTTAAAAAGCAATTTTCTCTAACTTGGAGAATTCATACAATACATAGTTTACAATAAAGCAGTTTTAGCAGTCGTTAGTTTCTGATACTTAGTTTAATAATATTTTTAATTCCTGAATTTCATAAGCAGTTGATTTTTTTCTAGCTTCATCTAAAACACCATTTGTAATAGTATCAAGGTTAGATAAGACAGTATTTTTACTATCTGCTGAATTTATTTTTTCAACTATAATGTTAGTTATAAATTCTAAAAGTATATCTATACTTTCACCACTAATCATCTTGTTTATATCAGCTTTAACAATAAGTTTTGCATTAGCTGTTATTTTATCTCCATTCTTTGTTTCAGCTTTAACTTTATCTGTTTCGAAAGTTTTCGGAGTTAAACAGTCTTTAACACTATGAACAACATCTCTTCCAGCTAATTCGATAGCGACAGCAGTATTAAATTCTAGCCTTACATCTGCTCTTTTTGCTGCAACCAAGCCTTCTGCAACTTTTTTAACCCTGCCTCCAGCAAGATAAAGACTTTCTAATTCTGAAAAATTAAAACCAACACCCTCTCTTTTCAGCATAATTGCAGCATCAACAATATCATCACAATTAACTTTCCTTAGTCTCATTGCTATAATATTTGCTAGAGTTATATTTAACCCATTAGAATTAGCTTTTAACCAAACTTTGAAAAATAACAAATAAAAAATAACAAAAATTATAACCGCTATAGCTATGACAATAAAAGGAATTAACCCAGAATTCATTTTACTACCCCCTGAATTAATACTATAAACAATCTTCTTTTATCATCAGCACAACCGCATCGCATTCGATTGAGCGGCCTTCGCCAACGCTGTCCATCTTTTCGTTCGTTCCTGCTTTTATAGAAATTCGGTCTTCGCCAATTCCAAGAACTTCAGAAAGATTCTTTGCCATCAAAGCCTTATGAGGTGAAAGTTTCGGGCGTTCGCAATGAATCATGCAGTCAAGATTCCCTACCCTATAGCCATTTGAATTTGTTAATTCAACTACGTGCTTCAAAAGCTTGATTGAGCTGATACCTTTATATTTAGGGTCAGTATCGGGGAAATGCTGACCTATATCGCCTAGAGCCAAGGCCCCAAGCATTGCATCCATAATTGCGTGTATAAGAGCGTCAGCGTCAGAATGTCCTTTCAAGCCCATTTCATAGTCTATTTTAACACCGCCAAGCCAGAGTTCTCTGCCCTTTTCAAATGCGTGTATATCGTGACCCAACCCAATTCTTATATCTGAAATCATAATAGTTTTTTAACCTGTTCTTCTGCGGTCAATCGAGATTCTGAATCAAGCTTTATAAGCTGGTCAATACTCTTAACTGGCTCATTTTTGAATGAATCAATTGTATTTGAAATAACCTCTGGAATCTGCATAAAACCAATCTTTCTCTGCATAAATGAAGCAACAGCTATTTCGTTGGCTGCATTCATGACACAGGGCATGATTCCACCTGTCCTACCAGCTTTAAAAGCTAACTTCAAGCATGGAAAATCATCGTATCTCGGTTCAAAGAAAGTCATGCTGGCAGCTTTTACCAAGTCAAATTTTGGTAGTGGCGGATTCCAGCGTTCTGGCCAAGTCAAGGCATATTGAATAGGCAGTTTCATATCTGGCCAACCGAGCTGAGCAATAACCGAACCGTCGGAATACTCAACCAAGCTGTGAATCAGCGATTGAGGGTGAACCACGATGTCAATCTGTTCATAAGTAGCATCAAACAACCAGTGAGCTTCAATAACTTCTAAGCCTTTGTTCATCAAAGTTGCAGAGTCTATGGTTATTTTTCCGCCCATATTCCAGTTGGGGTGTTTTAAAGCCTGTTCAACAGTAACTTTGCTCAAGTCTTCTTTGGGCATAGTTCTGAAAGGACCACCTGAAGCAGTAATTATAATTCTGTGCAAAGGCGTTTTTTCGGCACCCTGCAAACATTGGAAAATAGCTGAGTGTTCGCTATCGACCGGCACCAATTTAATGCTATTTTTCTTAACAGCGTTCATAACCAGTTCACCAGCTACAACAAGGGTTTCTTTGTTGGCAAGACAGATTAAATGTTTCTGGTTTATAGCTTCCCAGGCAGGTTTTAAGCCAGCAGCACCCACAATAGCAGCTAGAACAGTATCAACACCGCTAATAGTAACAGCTTCTATAACAGCTTGTTCCCCTACCCCAACCTTTATATTAGTATCTTTTAAAGCCTGTTTTAAATCGTTTTCATGCTGAGTATCTGCTAATGCAATAAACTTAGGCTTAAATTCTCTAGCCTGTTCAGCTAACAACTGCCAGTTTTTACCAGCAGTTAAAGCAATAATTCTAAGTTTGTCAGGATTATTTCTGACAACCTCTAAAGTGTTTTTACCAATTGAACCAGTTGAGCCTAATAAAGCTATATTTTTCATGTTAAAAGCTTTCTCATATTTAATTTGGTTCTATGATAACACCTTTTTAGGGAAGTTGAAAGGTTAAAGGTGAAAACTGACAGGGCAAGGTGGTATTATATAAGCATTATGAGCAAAAACAAAATAGTTGGTCCAAAAGCTACTAATAATTTGATTAAATTTTTTTTCAATCTTTCTCTTGAATCCTTTTTTGGAGTTAAAGAAGCCTCTATATCTTTTCCTTCTTTTTTTCTATCAATTGACCCGTGATTTAAGCAATAAATAAAGCCATCGCCAGTCAAATCACCCTCCACAAGAAATTCACATTCTGTTTCATCTACTAAGTCACCTTTTAAATAGTTTTCTTTTCTTAGTAAATCATAAACATCTGGATTATAATCTTTTATCATTTCATTATGGTCCATATTATACATTTCTATGGCACCAGTTATAACTCTTTGATAGCCAAAACAACGGTCTTGATAACTTCTTCTTTTTCCACGAAAACCAGACGTAGGGATTTCCGTTGTTGCAATAGCAACACTTACAAAAAAGATAATGCAGGCTTCAATTATAGTTACGAAATATTTTTTTTTAGTTTTGTTTTTATTTGCCTCAGTAGCCAACTATCACACACCACCTTTTAATTTAAAGAGTCAGACTTTTCTTCTAAAATCTTTGCAATACTAACTGAATCATTCAATACCTTTTTACAAACCTCTAAATTAAGATATTTTAAACATTTATTACTTCTATCATATACTAATATATTGTTTTTCACTATAAAATTAAACTCAAACGGATAATTAGCAATTTTAGAGCAAACTTCATCCGAAAATATAGTTTTAATTGCATCAAGCTTGGGATTTCCCTGTATAATATACTTTTTATCAAACATTTGATTACCAGTTTTATATTTCTTTTGTTGAAAGTAAAAATCAATAAAACTTACTACCCCCAAAAACATAAACATTAACCAGGTCCCTAGAAAAAGAAATATAAAGAAGATTTGAAATGCCTTTGATGGATTACTGTTGCTTAAATTTATATAAATAAGAAGTGCTGGTAGTAAAAATAAAGCAAATGTAGTAAACAAAGAGAGAATATAATCTTGTATAATATTTCTCTTCGTCTTTAAAGTAAAATTTGGAAATTTGCCTTTTAATCGTAATCTATAATATGAAATCCACCTAGAAAAATCACGTCTATTTTCTCTTTCATGGTAGAATTCTTCAAAAAAATATTCATAGCCTTCAAAATTTCCTACAATAACATTACTTTCTTTTTCTTCTTTTTTAAATCTAGAAAAAGCAATATCATATTTTTTCTTTATATTTTCATCTAAACCACAATAATATTCTGCATTTAATTCATCAGCTAATTGTTTAACAAAATTAGCTCTATCCTTAAGGCTTTGAGAAATAAAACTCATAAAGATATCCTTAAAACAAACAGAATTTTTATAATACAAGTAAAGAAAAAGGTTTTTATATAATAATCTAAAAACCTTTTTTCTTACTTAATAAGATTAAACTTTAAAAAACCTTTTAATTTCAGTTTTCATTTCTCCCGTAAATAATTTCCATCATCTTATCGAAACTGTCAACTTCATGATAGCAGATTTCCGAGTTAGATATCTGGTTATACAGTTTCTTGGCACAAGAGATTTTTGCCTTTTCCACAGGTCGCAAGTCACTTTCTTCGACCGAGCCTTTTGTTTCTGCAATTAAATAGATATGCTTTATATTCAAAGCATCTTTCTTGAAGCATATAGCCCAATCTGGCGAATAATTTCCTACTGGCGTTGGAATTTGATAAGATCTTGGAAGTTTTGCGTAAACTTCAACTTCATCGGCATTTTCCAAAGCTTTTACAAAATCTTCTTCAATCTTACTGTCTAACTGACTACCCTTAAAAATATAATCTGAAATATGTTTATTAGTTGGAATAGCCTTTGAAAAGTTGTTTTCAAGCTTAACTTCAAAGATTTCTTCGGAATAAGTATCACTTGTTTCCGTATAACTAATGTTATCAACTATCAAATTTGCCTTTACATTATTAATAATCTTTGAAGCCTTCTTAATAAAATCTTCTGGATTAATAGCATATAGGTTAAACTTTTGCTGAGTAATGCCTTTAAGAATCTTAGCAACGCTTTTTCTTGTAAGAACAGTGTTTTTGGCAATCTGACCAATTAAATCGTATTTAGTATTTGTTTCGGCAGCTGTTTCTACTATTTCTGTCTTAGTCTTGCCTTCTTCAAAACCTGTTCCACTAGCTATTTCATCTTGTTTCATAAGCTCCTTTTGTCCGCCAAATGTTCTTGTATACTGTAGTTTAGTAACTCTAAACTCATCATTGCACAGTTTTTCTATAGCCTTTTCTACAAGTTCATCGCTGTTGTAACTAACTGTATATACATATTTATGATTAATTAACCCCCAAAGCTTCTTGAAATCATCTTTCTTAAAATTTTCATTTAAGCCCTTGTATTCAACTTTAGGCTGTTTAGCATTACTAATCATATCTTCAAATGCCTTCTTATCGAATACACCCTGCAAATGCTTATGTATATATTCAGAGTATGGTTCTAAATGCTCGGGAAGCTTTTCAAGTTTACCAGAAGATGTATCTTCATGGTATTTTTCAGTAATATGCCCAGCTTTATCAATATAGTTGTTATTTGTGCAATAATCATAAATAGCCACTGCCTCATGCAGTGTAAGCTCGTGCTTTTCATAATTGCCATCAGGAAGTTTATAAGCCACTTCTTTCTTCCAGAAAAAGCTTTCTGTTACTTCGGTAGGTCTGTCGTAAAGCACTTCCTTGATCTGTTTCTGTAATTCACTTACAAAGCCCGCATAGCTTTCATTAGCTATTACTGTTAAAGTATTAATATTATGGAAATCGCTACCAAGGCTTTGGAAGTCCATTCGGTTGCCATCTTTATCAACACAAAGTCGCATACCCCTGCCAACTTCCTGACGCTTTCTAATAGTGCTGTTAGAGTGTTTCAAGGTGCATATCTGAAAAACATTAGGGTTATCCCAACCCTCACTTAAAGCTGAATGAGAGAAAATGAATCTAACAGGTTCTTCAAAGCTAAGTAATCTTTCTTTATTTTTTAAAATAAGTTCGTAAGCAGAAATATCATCACTTGATTCTGCACCACGACTAACCACAGAGTCTATTTTGTGCCCCGTTTTCTTATCTATACTGAAATAGCCTTTATGAGTCTTTGAAACATCTATATTATTCAGATATGCCATATATTCAGGAGCAAACAAATCTCTGTTTTCATTCATAACATTTATGTATTCTTCCTCAAATATATCGCCATATTCGCTGTTAATCTCGTTGCCTGCCTCATCATACTTTCTATATTTTGCCACTTCATCTATAAAGAAAAGAGAAAGCACTTTTATTCCCTTTTTAAACAGCTTTTTTTCCATTTCAAAATGGGAACGAATAGTCTCTCTAATCTGTATTCTTCGCATATTTGCTTCTGTTGCGTCACAAACAGCTTCACCCAATTTAATTTCAAAGGAATTTGTAAAAATAACAGAATTGCTAATAGCATTTATATCGCTCACAACAAAATCTTTATACTGCTCTAACTTTGTGATGGCATATAAATTATCATTAGCTTTTATACTTCTCGTTTCACGTTTAATACCGCTTGTAGTCTTGACTTCTAGGTTTAATCTTGCCATTGGCGGATTATTCCTGCTAACTCTTATTTCTTCAAGAAACATATAGGAACCAGTTCCAGGAAGATTCTTAACTTCTATAGCATCTACAAGAATCTTTTTAACAAGTTTCTGATTGTAGGCTTCTAATGCATCTAATACATAAATAGGGTTATGAACTTCTTTATGAGTTGCAGAATAATTCAAAATAAACAAAGGTCTGAAATTCTTTAAAGTTTCCTGAGTGGCTTTACCACCCATCTTTTGTGGTTCGTCCATAATCAGAATCGGACGATTAGCATTAATAACATCAATAGGTCTACGGCTGTTAAAAGCGTCAAGTTCTTCGTAAATTAAACGCCCAGCAGCTCCACGAGTATTGAAAGCCTGAATATTTATAATCATTATGTTAATACCGTTATCAGTGCTGAAACGGTCTATGTCGTTCAGGTTTTTACTATTGTAAATAAAGACCCTCGCCTTTTTCTTGTAATGCTCAAAAAAATGTTGTTCAGTCTGTTCAATAGACTTTTTAACACCTTCTCTGATTGCTATTGATGGGACAACGACTATAAACTTCGACCAGCCGTAAACTTTGTTAAGTTCAAACATAGTCTTAGTGTAAACATAGGTCTTGCCTGTGCCTGTATCCATTTCAATATCAAGGGAACAATGACACATAAATTTGCTTT
>CAMJNS010000104.1 GCA_946407375.1 uncultured bacterium | reverse complement strand
AATAATGAAAATGGAGTGCAAATTACAGATGAAGCAATTGAACTCTTATGCGGTTTTAAGAATAGTAATCAATTGCTGGAAGCGGTCGAACTATTAATTGAATACTACACGAAACGACCTGATTTGTTTAATGAAATATATACTGTATTTACACGAGAGTTTGGCGTAGATAATGCTTCAACAATAAGTGAATACTTTTCTGTTTTAACGATTGTAGATTGTTTGAAAAAACATATTGATTGTAATTGCAACAGGAACGCATTGGCTTTATTTGTGAGATTGGAACCTGCCACACCAACCGAAGTATTGTTATTCAAGTAGAGATAACTAAAAGCACCAGAATAAGTAGCACCGCCAACTGCACCCTGAATCATTCTCGAGTAGCTACTTCCATTAGCATTACTAAATATATCTATGCCCTTAGCGGCATTAATAGTGGAATTAGTAAATTGGCTATTGACGTTCTTGTTGTCATAGATGAAGCCAAAGTTACCCATAACAGCACCTAGACCAAGAGAACCACCATTAGGTCTAATATCTATGGTTCCGTCTGCCTTAGTATTAGAAGAAACTTTGCCTGATTTTGAATCAATTGTCGAATTATCAACTTTTGTTAATGTAATAGCCTTGCCATCTTCTGAAGCAAAGTATGCAGGCTGATTGCCTAATATCTTCTTTAATTCAGCATCAGAAAGAACACCTTGATGGTATTTGCTAACATAATCATTAGATAAAGCTTGGTCAGCCATATTAAGAGACTTGTCAACATCTTTCGAAACGTCTTTTGAGTCTGTTTCAGAAAAATCTAGCTTCTTGCCAGAATTAATTACAAGAACATTTGCAGACAAGCCGCCAACACCGACTGAGACTGTAACACCAAACTCTTTGCTATTTCTTTCTTCGGTGGCTCCTACATTGACATCATTTGTAGAAAAAACTTTGCTATCAGTAATATTAGTATTGGTCTGCCCATTGAAGGTATTTACAACTACAGAAGCCCCTGCACCTGCCGCACCTATACCACCAGAACCAAAGTCAGTGTTAATTTCTGAAGCGTCTTTTGATTTTATTTCTATAGACTTGGCACGACTTCCACTTGTTCCGATAGTAGAAGAAGCAACAGTGGTATCAACCTGGTTTTCCATGTAGTTAACATCTACTGTACCTGCAACCCCTGCATAAATACCACCTGCTGCAGAAAACGCAGTTACTTCGTATTTGTCATCATTATTACTATTGATTTTCACATCACCGGCATAGCCGTTATTAATTCCGATTACAGAATTTTCAACCTTTGCAAGAGACTGGCTCTTATCGTTTGTAACAACAACAGCAGCTCCTACACCAGCAGCAGCAACACCTATACCAGCAGAGCCAGCCATTACATGACTTCTAGCATAATGGTCAGCACCTGAATCCATAGAGTTTACACTTATATTTGCATTATCTATTAAAGATGAGGTAATAGAATTTAACAAAGTAACACTAACATTACCAGCAACAGAAACCTTCAATGAAGCAGCAAGACCGACTACAAAAGATGACAACCCTTGTTTTGACATAGCCTTAACATCGAAAGCTTTTGCTACAGAACCACTTTTTATATTTGTAGCTTTAGCGTAGGTATTTCTGGTGACTTTGTTAGTGTCAGCAGAAGCACCAACACCAACAGTACCTGATAATGTAGCATTTCCTATTAATCCTGAAGTGTTAGTATAATCTTTAGCATAAACGTTTACATCGCCAGCAGTTTTACCGTTCAAACCTTTATTAATAGTGGAGTTATTAATATATGCATTAGTTTCTCCGCCAATAGTATTAACGTTTACATTCGCATTAACGCCAACTTTACCAGTTACTCCTACGCTTGCCAAGAATGATTTAACAGTATGAGTTGAAGAACTGTCTACTACTATACCGCTTAACTGACGCTCTTTTCTATCGCCTGCCAAAGATGAATTTATATTGACTGTTTTAGAATCAACATAAGCGTCATTTATAGCAGAGTTTTCAATATTGTCTTTTACGGTTATTTTGTTATTGCTGTCTTTGCCTTTGGCTGTAAGGTCAACACCATTAACAAAGGAATTAGTCTTGTTATTGAGGGTATTTACAGAAACTGAAACCCCTACACCAATTCCGCCTAATTTGGAAGCAATTCCACCAACTTTACCACTAGCGGCATTCAAACCTGAACCAATTTTGCCAAAGAATGATTGAAAGGCATTTCTGTTTGCGTTAGCATTTGCATCAAGATTTGCATTAGGAATATTCGCTCCACCGCCAGCACCTACATTGAAACCTACATTAAGAAGACCAGCATAATTCTTAATGCTGTCATCGCTTTGAGCAATAACACCGATATTATTTTCTGATTCTATTTTGCCACCACCAGAAACTTCGGTAATGGTATCGTTATTCAATGTATTAACTGCAACTGATCCTGTAAGACCAAGAATGCCACCACCAGAACCAGCAACACCTATATTGGTTATATCTTGGTCACTTATAGAACTGGCATTAAGATTTTTAACAGTAAGATTATTGTTTGAAAGCTTTGTTTTAGCAGTTCCTGTCATTTTGTTGACAGAAACACCTGCTCCACCAGCACCACCTTTAGAACCTACGACAACTACTGCCAAACTTCCAGTATTGCCAAAGCGTTTGGAAGCAACATCTACTGTTCCTGTAGCATTGTCTGTATTGCTCTTATTTATAGTAGAAGTAACATTTCTAGAATTATTATCTACTACTACAGAACCTTCAGCTGCACCTGTTCCACTGACACTAGAACCAAGAGCCAGTGTAAGAATGTTGCTATCTGAATAGGATTCAAGTTTTGTGCTGTCAGCTTTGAATTTAACGTTATCTAATTCTGTAGAAGTATCACCCTTTATTTTATTTACGGCTACAGAACCGCCCACAGCAGCTTTACTGCCCTGGCTGACCATACCACTCAAAGATTTAATATCGGCTGAATCTGTAGCTAAAACATTTAAACTCTTATAATTAGTTCCAGAAATACCTACGGTAGAACTTGAAATAGAAGAAGTGGCACCATTATCAATTTCATTAATTGCTACGCTACCACCAACCGAAACTTTTGAATTAACACCAAGTTCTATCGCAACACCCCAAAGGTTAGACTTGTTTTCTGATTCTACAGAGAAATCGCCTTTATTTTTACCTTTTACATTGATTTTATTGTCTGCTAATTTCGTATTTGCAGTATTATCTATTGCTGTATAGGCAACAGAAGCACCTGCCGCACCAAGCCCTCCACCAGTAGAAGCACTTACGGCACCAGCCACACCAACAAGAAGTGATTCATTTAGGGTTCTGAAGTTCAAATCTTTGGAAGTGATATTGTTATGTTCAATTGTTACTTTTGCTTTATTTCTAATATCACTCCATGCAGCAGAACCTATACCTGACCCTTTAGCTTGATTATCATTATAATCACTACCAGCAATTGCTGCACCTGCTGCAACATCTATAGAAGTTGTATAAGAAAGAGCTTTAGCTGTAAATGAATCAGAGTTAATAGTTGAATTGCTTATATTAACGTTAAACTCATTTCTTACTTCATTTATAGCGGCACCTAAACCTACAGCTACTTCACCATAAGTACCTGATACAGCAGCGGTAACCAATAATGAACCCTTTCTGCCTGTCGCAGATTCTAACAAATCTGTTGTGCCAGTAGCGGTATCTAAATTGGTATAGAAAGGTTTTCCTTCTCTATCAATGGAATCGGTGTCTATTTTAATGAAATTGACATCTGAGCCATCTCTAACAAGGTTCTTTTCGTAATTTTCAACCATCTTATCGGTTGATCTGATATCTCTAGCATTGGCAGAAAGACTTTCTGCATTAATAGTAGCGTTCTTTATATTGGCATTTGTAGTATTTGTTAGTTCTGAATATACCCCAGCACCAGCACCACCAAAAGTTACTAATTCATCATGTCCCCCCTTAGAGACCCCAAGAGCAACACCAGCGTTTACAATAGTAGAGGCTTGCAAAGCGTTCACTTCCACATTTCCCATATTCTTGTAAGTGCCTTGAGAAACTTCGGCTGTCAGAGTATTATTTATTTTGGAAACATCAACAGAAACCCCAACAGCTCCTTTTTGGTTTCCTGCTGCAGCACTGACACCATTTGTAATCTGATTATCATGTTCGTAAGCCGTGACAACCATATTTGCTTTATTAGAAGTATTCACAGCCTTAACATAAGCATTATCTAATTTAGAAGTTACTTTATTGTCTATAAGGTTTACAGAAGTATTGACAGCACCAGAACCTGCTGATTCTGTATCATAACTGCTTGCTATAACTTGTAAACCTAAAGCTGCGGCAATTGAATCACCACCATTTATAGCAAGTAAATTAATCTGTTTGGCATCGATAATATTAGTGTCGGAAACAAGTGATTCTGTTTTGTTATCTATTAAATTTAATGCAACAGAACCATCTACTCCAACAGTACGTCCTTGACCATTTCCACCCTGAGCTATAATACCAGCTGCTCCTGCAAAAGCCAGATGATGAGCCGAATTAATAGCTGAAACATCAATCTTGGCGTTATCTTTTTTATTAAATTTGATGTGTGCCTTATTTAAATCAACTTTTGTGGTATTTGTTATTTTATTAACCCCTACACTGCCATTTGCAGATAAAGAAAGACTTGCTTCATTGTCATGTTCACGAGCTTCTTGTTCATTTTCCTGTTGTTGAAAAAGACTTGGAATACCATTAATATTATTTATTATTTGATTACTTTTATCTTCACGATTCGAGTAACCAGATTTATTACTAAGATTGAAGGGAAGAGCACTACCAATCTTGCCAAGCAACTTAAATTTTAAATAATCCGTACCAGTTTCAATAGTAGATGTATCAGCAGCGTCATTAAACATTGTTGCTTTGTTGGCAATCTTATTATATGTAGACCTATCATCAATACCAACAGAACCAGCGATACCAATAGAATTGATAGTTCCAGAGGTTTTTGCTACTGCTTCAACAACATCAGCAGTTATTATTGCAACAGAGTAACTAACTTCTGAATTTGCTGGGTCTGTTGTTCTTAACTTAAGTTCTTTTCTCTTTTTCTGCCAATATAAGTCATTGTCTTCATATAAAACCTGGGTTTCTTTAGTTAGAGATGTTACGGCAGCACCTACTCCAACACCTATACTATCTGTAAGCATTATAGAACCAACAATATTATTAGCAGTAGTATTGTTGTAGGCATACATTTTTAGTGTGTCAGCAGCAAGATTAACAGAATTGTCTATTAAAACATTTGACTTGCTTTCACCAGTGATTACTGAAGCCATTAAGTTAAAGCCTTTAGAAGCTGATGAAGTACCAATTATTAAATCAACAGGTCTAAAACTATTGTCAGAAGTTATAGAAAGATTTTCTGTATTTTCACTGCCAATTTTAGCACTGTCAGCAATTAAAAGTTCTGACACAGAATCATTGGTATGGGCTATTGCAGAGCCACCAATGCTGACAGCTTCTTCACCGCCAATATTCTGACCTACTAGAGGAAGACCGCCAACCATAGCGGTATTTGTAATATCTGTTTTTGAATTTAATGCAATGTTTCTATTTTCACCATCACCCTTAGAGTTAATTATAGTATTCTTACCAACAAACAAATTGCTTTTAGCTTTGTTATGACCGACAAAGGCAGAACCAGCAAAATCAAGGACAGTATCACCTTCTGAACTATTGACATAGCTATTTACCGTATAATTCAGAAAATTGGTTTGGTCTTTAAAAGCTAGTGTATACTCTAACATAGCGATTAAACGTGATACCAGACCATCATCACCGATTGTTATCTTTCCTGCAAAATCTTTCAAACTGCCAAGCAAAGCTAGGGTATCGCTAAAACTTCCTTTGCCATTTTCCAAGTTATCGATGGAATTTGCTAGGCGTTCACCGATTTCCTTATATTCTTCACTTGTAAATAAATTTTTTAAATGTAAAGCAGCAGCTTTAAGTGCATCAACGACTATTTTGGCACGATTATAAGGCTGTTCTACCTGTGAATTAATGGTTACGCTATTACCAACAATCTGAGTTTTAGCAGAACTAGTTGAATCATCAAATATTATTTGTGAATTATAGTCATAGTTGCTAATTAAGGCAGCTAGCCCTAATCCTGACTTAGCAGAAAGACTGAATTCATCTGTTTCAGGGTAATTAAAACTAGTAGCATCGTATTTGGTATCATTAATATATGTTTTTGAATCTAATACCAAATCACCAGTAGTTATAATCTTTGCACCTGGTTTAATGTTAATTTTAGAGTTGTGAGTACCACCACCATAAGCAACTGCACCAGTAAGATTTGTGAATTTCTGACCCATCGGAATTACAGGGTCATTGCTTATACCAAAAAGCACTTCGAGAAAACCATTTACCCCTAACTTTTCAAGGAGCAGATCTGTAACATTTTCTTTTAATTCTCTAGTTACCTTTTGCCATGGATATTCTGATGTAATACCAGCTTCTGCAAATAATTCATCTCCTAAAACATTATTATTTGCTTTTATACTAAATGAATCTTTCTGATTATTAAGATTAATATTCGTCTTTTCAATATTTACAATTGAATCACTGTTAAACATTGAAATACCTATTGCAGGAAGGAAGTAATCATGTCTACTGCCTTTCGAAGCAGCTTCAACATAACTTTCGCTGTTTGTTTCGGCAACTATTTCTACATCCTGTTTTGTTTCAAAACTTGCATTTTTACCAATAGTCAAAGTAGCTTTGTTGGTAGATTTACCTATTCCTAAAGCAGCCTGCATAGGAGCAACGTTTTCAACAACTTCTGCTGTTGCTGAAACATCTAATGAACTATTTGATTCAGATCTTAGAGAAATAGAGGCTTCATCTTCAACTATAGAATCAGCTCTGGAAATAGCAGTGCCGTCAAAATTTACAATAGATTCACTTTTTGATTCTGCATATACGGCGGAGCCTGTAGGCAACCTTCTAGCTCCTTTAGAGGTTTCTACTTTTCCTTTTTTCAAAGCAGCAGAAACTTTACACCCTTGCTCCTGTGAAGAACTGGTTATGGCATCAATTTTTAATTGGAGTTTTGCATCTAATATAGAATCTTTTTTAATATCGACTTTAGACTTTGTTTCTGCCCACAAGCACTCTGCATTTATATTGAGAGCTACTAGTGAAAGAAGTACATCTTTTAAAGTAGTAGAGCCTGATATGTTTTCGTTGTCTGCAATTGCTTCAATGGTTATTTTGCCTCCAGCTTTAGCACTACCGCTAAAGGATACTTCAGAAGCAACTTTAGATAGTTTATCGTATGAATCAAATGATTTTACACCTTTATCATCAATTTTTGTTACAGTACCACTTACAGCATAAGACTGAATATTAATGTCACCACGGCTTTGTAAATCACCTCTTACCTCAACCTTTGAATAAGCTTCAACTGCGTGGAAGTTTGAATAACCTAATTCTGCTGCTAAAATTGATACATGATTATGAGTGTTATCTTGTACAGAAACCAGTTCAATATTACCCTCTTTTTCTACTAAGTCTGAAGCAGTTGGTATAGAGATTCCATCACAATTAACAAGATTTTTAAAAGCATTTAACTGGTCTTTAGAAAAAGTATTCAACTTTGCGCCACTGTCAATATACACTGCACTTCTATATGCTTCACCGCTACTTAGAAAATATGATCCACCTGCATAAAGACCGATCCCATTAACAGTGTTAATTTGCCCCTGAATTATAATTTCTCCATACTCGTCAATTATGACTCCTTCATTTTTGGGTACATTATAATTACCAATCTTCTTCTCTAAGATAAGGTTAAGTTCGTCATCCTTTATTTTAGAAACAAAGCCTTTATCGTTTACAAATTTTTTCATAAAACTCTTGGAAGGAGTCATGGCGTAGAAAGCACCAGCGTTGATTACTCCACCGCTACCAAGAACGAGACCTTCAGAACTTAGGAAATAAAGATTACCGCCGATTTTGGAGTCTTTTACAGCATTAAGTGTACCCTGGATGTCGATTTTACTTTTTACGAAGTTAAGAAGGTTGCTGGTATTGTCTGGTAAATGAAGATTAGCTATTTCATTTGAAGAGAGAGTAAATTCTTTGAAAGCATTAAAGGCGTTCTTCCCTTGAATTTTTGTAGTGGTAATAGTATGAAGTTTTTTTGCTTCATCATATTGAATTTTTGTCTGGTCTCCTAGGGCAGTAATCTTGCTTTGAGAAGCACCAAAGAGAGGCGAAACTAGCATAGTAAGCCCTGCAGCACTCATTAATATTTTCTGTAGGGAAGTAGTTAACAGGTTGTGTACACTGCCTCGTCTTAATTCTTTGATATGTCGTTTGTCTGCTTTTTGTCTTTCAAAAAATAATTGTCTAGCTATTCTTCTACAAAATTTCATACTGTGACTCCATATAAATAAACGCTTTTTAAGCGTTATTTTTTTATAAAAAAAACATCAAATAACATCCTAAATTTATAATGATACAATAATTTTTAAAAATAGGCAAATAAACTATTCAAAGTCAAGCTAAGCTTTGATTTGAAATAAAATTACGGGATTGAGGGATTAAGATAAGACCCCTTCAGTTTCACTATTGTTCGCCGGCTCAGCGACTCGCTGACCTCCTGTCGCTCGCTTGCACGCCACCATCCGTGGCAGCAGCCCCAGCTAAACTGAGGGTGCATCTTCAGAGAAAAAGTCTACACTTTTGTCATAATAAGTATAGCGTATGGGCTTTAGCCCTGAAAGCTATACGGTTATGACAAAGTGTAGGATACAAAAATGCTCTTATAATATCTCAGTCAACAGCTTTTTGGGGTTTGAGGTGTGTACCTACAGCTTTGAGTTCTCCATTAGCTGAGTCAAATTTAAGATCTACCGGTATTTCAACATCATCAAGATTAACTGTTTCGCCATCTGTTTTTATTTCAAAAGAATTATCAACATAGAATGATTTATTTATAAAGTCGAATTTGCCAGTCAATTCATCATTCAACTCTTTTATTCTTTCTTCGTAGGCAAGACGCATAACTTCAAAGTCTTGAACAACAGTATACTGGTTGAACATTCTTCTATAGTCACCCTTGGCTGTTAATGGATAGTAATCCTGTTTTTCAGGTTTCCATTCATTGGTAAAGCTTATATCTGCATAGCTCTTATGATTTTTCAATGGAGAAAAATAAGCAATAATATCAACTTCCCTAGAATATACTGGGTTATCTCCATAGAGTCTGAATTTAAGTTTAGAATTACTTAAATCACCTTTCTTTAACAGATAAGTCTTAGTAAGGTTGAAGATTTCGTTGCTGACGTGGATAGTAGCATATGTAGAAACAAGGTTGAACATATTTACACCCT
>CAMJNS010000103.1 GCA_946407375.1 uncultured bacterium | reverse complement strand
GCAATGACGTATTGTAAATATAGACTACAAACGAAAAAAGTTTGCGTTTGCCCTGGCCAGTTTTCAACTGGCAGCACCCCCCGTCTTTGACTTCGTAAAATCCACCTCCCCCAAAGTGTACTATCGTGGAGCCAAGTCTTAAAGATGCTCCCCCAGGGCTTGTTGCTGGGGGAGCTGGCGAGCAAAGCAAGACTGAGGTGGTCTTGTCGAATCAGCGAAGAACCCTTTCGTCTTTTGCTACGCAAAATCCACTTCCCCCGCCATTTCTCGGGGGCAGGTCTTAAACAATTCTCTTATCTCTTTTATATTTTATCTTCTATCTATTTCATGGTTTGTGATATACTACTTTTAGAGAAATATTTTAATCCAAAGGAATGATTAACTATGAATAAGATTCGTGTTGCTATGTGGGGCTTTGGTGCCATGGGCAGCGGCATGGTCCGCTTGATGCTTCAGAAGTCTGGTCTTGAAGTTGTTGGTGTTATCGACCAGCGCAAAGAAGTTGTCGGCAAAGACATCGGCGATGTTCTTGAACTAGGCAAAAAGACTGGCATAGTCGTTACAGACAAGCCCGAAGAAGTTTTAAAGAAAGACAAAGTTGATGTTTGTCTTCAAGCAATACATTCATTTACCAAAAAGATTTTCCCAAGTCTTAAGACTATCATTGAAAGTGGCATAAACGCTATATCTATTGCAGAAGAAATGTCCTGCCCTGCTGCACAGGAACCAGAACTTGCAAAGCAAATAGACGAATTGGCTAGAAAGCATAATGTAACAGTTCTTGGAACAGGCATTAACCCAGGTTTTGTATTGGACCAGATGGTAATCAATCTTACTGGTGCTTGTTTGAATGTTAAACACATTGAAGCAAGCAGAATCAATGACCTTTCTCCATTCGGCAAAACCGTTATGGAAACTCAGGGCGTAGGCACTACACCAGAAGCTTTCTATGCTGGTCTCAAAGATGGCTCAATCGTCGGGCATATCGGTTTTCCAGAATCTATAACAATGATTTCTGATGCTCTTGGTCTTGGCGTTGATAAAATTGAACAGACCAGAGAACCAATCATAAGCAACACTCATCGTGAAACTCCAGTTGTAAAAGTTGAACCAGGTATGGTTGCCGGTTGCCGCCACATCGCTGTCGGCTACAGCAAAGGTGTTGAAGTAATAAAACTAATTCACCCTCAACAGATTCACCCCGAAGTTGAAAAAGTTGATACTGGCGATTACATCAAGATTACAGGCGACCCAAATATCAGCCTTTCTATTAAACCAGAAATTCCAGGTGGTAAGGGAACAATGGCAGCTGCAGTCAATATGATTCCGCTAGTTTTCAGAGCTAATCCTGGTTTGAAACGTATGTCAGACATGCCGATACCAGCTTGTCTAATGGGCAAAACAGCTTACAACAGAGGTTTTTAATATGGTTAAAGCAGGAACATGGGTTGAAATAGAAAAAATATTATTAACTCCAGAACAGCGTGCACCGCAAGTTCCAGACGACACAAAGAAAGTTCCTTATGTAATGAGAGTTTCAGGCTTCTTGCAGAAAGACGCCGAATTAAACAGCGAAGTCACTGTTAAGACTCTCAGCGGCAGAATAGTTGAAGGAACCTTGGTTTTGATTAGACCTCACTATGAACACTCTTTTGGTGATACCGTCGAAGAACTTCTGACAATTGGTCTTGGAGGTGAATTATGAGTAGAGATACTTCCTATCAGGCTGTAATGGCTCGCAAGAACGAAATCATGAAAATGTCTATGGGCCTTGATTACGATGTTTATAAAACTGGTGAACTGGCCTTTGACTACGAAAAAATGATGGATGACTGCGGTTTTACCCTTGAAGATGTTGTTAGAATTCAAGCCGAAACCAAAGTTGGAAATACTCCTCTTTATGAATTGAAAAACCTGACCAATGCCGTTCGCAAGACCTGCAAGCCAGGCAAAGGTGCAAGAATTTTCGTAAAAGATGAAGCCGCCAATGCTTCAGGCAGTTTCAAGGCCAGACGTGCTTCTATTTCTGCTTATGTTGCACAGCAGAAAGGCTATAAAGGCATGGTAGCAGCAAGCTCAGGCAACTATGGTGCTGCTGTTGCTTCACAAGCTGCTCAACGCGGTTTGAAGTGCATAGTAGTTCAAGAAATATATGACTCTAATAAGATTGGTCAGCCAGAAATCGTTGAAAAAGCCCGAAAATGCGAAGCTTTCGGTGCAGAAGTTATAAGACTGACTGTTGGTCCTGAACTTTTCTATTACAACCTAATGGTTCTCGAAGAAACTGGATATTTCAACGCTTCTCTCTATACTCCATTTGGAATCAAAGGTGTAGAAAGCCTTGGTTATGAATTAGTTCATCAGGTTAGAGAAAAAGCGGGCAAAGACCCAGATGCTGTTTTAATTACACAAGCTGGTGGCGGTAACCTAACAGGCACAGCTAGAGGTATGTTGGCTGCTGGTTGTAACGCAAGAGTTGTTGCTTGTTCTGTTGATTTGTCAGGGTTACACATGGCTTCTGACCACGATTTCAATAGAAAATCATTTACAACCGGCCACACTGGTTTTGGTGTTCCCTTTGCTGTATGGCCAGATAGAGCTGATGTTCCAAGAAATGCAGCAAGAAGCTTACGCTATATGGATGACTACATACTTGTTAGACAGGGAGAAGTTTTCTATGTAACCGAACTGCTTTCTAAGTTAGAAGGTATGGAAAGAGGCCCTGCTGGCAATACAAGTTTGACTGGTGCTGTTACTCTTGCCCGCGAAATGGATGAAGACCAGATTATCGTTGTTCAGGAAACTGAATATACTGGAGCTGGTAAACATCACAATTCTCAGCTTTCATTCGCTAGACAGATGGGTATTGAAGTAAGACGAGGCGACCCAACTGAAGGTGTAAACGGCAAGAGTATTGTTATTCCAGAACATCTTGTTCAGGTTGTTGGTCACAAGCAAGATATGAATAAGCTTAGAATGTCATATCTGAAAAACGCCTGCAAACACGTAGACCCATCAAAGTGGACCGACGTAGATAAAGCCTTTGTCGCAAAAGATGTTAAACGTGATTTGCCATGGCTAGAAGAAGCACTGAGTAAGTTGAAAGCTGAAAGCTGAAAACGATAAAAGCTATCCCCAATAAATTTACAAGAATTTATTGGGGAGGTTGAAGTGTCCTTAGAAGCTTTCTAAAAACTAGGGTTTATATATAAGGGAATCATATGTTTTCTATTGTTTCTTTTATAATTCATTTTGTTGTTGCTGTTATTACATTCTTTTCTTTTATGCCTGATACAAGCACTAAAAATAGGTCTGAATATCAAATAGCTCAAAATAGAAAATATGCAGAATTATTTAACAGGAATTTTCCATTCTTATCTGTGTATTCATTTATTTTACTTTTTGGTCCTTTTATTTATTATATAATCTATTTTTGGTTAAGCCATATTGACTTTTGTGACCAGCCATTAGGTCCAAAAGCTATAATAAATATAATAGTTTGTACTTTAGCTATAATGTTTTTATTAGTAATACGAGTAAATAAAGAATATCAAGAAAGAGATTGGGCAATGAAACAAAGAAAACCATTTATAGCTATTGAAATTTTACTTTTTCTTTATACTACTTCAGCTATTTGTGGGACTACACTAGTTCATTTTGGAAATTACGCATTGGACTTTTTTTCAACTGGTGAGAAACATGTTGTAACAATAACAAAATCAGAACATTACACAACTCGTGGTTCAAAAGGTGGAACAACTCATCATTATGTAATTCACTTTGGACCAAGTGTTGGAGGACACGAACGTTTAGAGGTTCCAAGTAGCCTGCAAAGCAGGGCAAAAGAGAATGACAAACTTACACTTTATGTAAAAAATGGATTTTTTGGTATACCTTATATAAGTAGTAAAAAAATATTAAATTAGAAAATTTCATTATTAAATCGAATCTAGGATATTTTTATGGGATTATGTTATATTGTAATAGGAATACACTTTTTAATTTCTTTAATATCTTATTGGTCGTTTACCCCAAACACTAGTATGAAAAATAAATCAGATTATCAAATAGCTCAAGATCAGAAATACGATAAACTATTTAGAAAAAGCTTCCCTTTTTTATCAAGATATTCTGGATTGTTTTTTTTCGTGCCCTTTTTCTATTTTATATTATATTTTTGGTTAGGTCGTATAGATATTGTTGATGAACCTCTTAAAACAGCTCCTTTCATAACAATCATAATGTTTTCATTATCTATTATGACTTTGCTATTATTTAAAATAAGTGATGAATACCATTCTAGAGATTTTGAAATAAAAAACAAACATCCATTTATAGGTTTAGGTATTTATATATATATTTTTTCTGTTTCAATTTTATGTGGTTTTACAATAACTCATTTTGGAAATTACGCTTTAGATTTTTCAACAGGGGAAGAACATATTGTAACTATTACGAAATCTGTTCATTATACTACTCGTGGCCCAAAACGCGGTGTATATCATCATTATGAAATACATTTTATGCCACAAGTCGGAGGGCACGAATATTTAGATGTTCCAAGCAGTTTGCAACAAAGAGCAAAAGAAAATGACCAGCTTAAACTTTATGTAAAAAATGGATTTTTTGGTATTCCCTATATAAGCAGTAGAAAAGAACTAAATAAAGAATAATCTCACAGATTAATTACCAATAAAAAACACAACCCGTTAGTAATAATAGCTAACGGGTTTTCTTTTACCTATCTTCGTAAACCCCAATAATCAGTTTTCTAATACGAGGGCCGTCAAATTCGCAGAAGAAAATACCTTGCCAAGTTCCAAGAACAAGACGCGAATCTTCAACCATTAGTGTTAGACTTGTTCCCATAAAACTAGATTTACAATGAGCAGCACTATTGCCTTCGGCGTGCCCATCCATAGGGTCACTAACTGGGAATACTTTTTCCAAGCGTCTTAAAATATCACGACCCACATTAGGGTCAGTGTTTTCATTAATAGTTATACCTGCTGTCGTATGTGGTACAGAAAGAATAACAAAACCATCTCTTATACCAGAATCTTCTACTGCTTTTTGAACATTTTCTGTAACATTAATCATTTGTTGAGAAGCTGTAGTTTTTATGCTTTCTTGATAAATCATATTATTCTCCTATATTATTTGGCAGACCAGGTCTAACCTTTAAAGTTTTATCTTTCGTAATATTAACAGTACCTGTAGGAACACCTTTAGGCTTAGTAACATTAACAGCCATAGTCATTGAAACTGGGGCAACCCCAGCATTTTTAGCTTTACTATGCCAAAGAGCTATGGAAGCAGCTATTTCTAGCGTTTTTTTATCAGGTTCTGCTCCGTTTAAAGAACGCAATAAAACATGACTACCAGGCACTCCGTGAGAGTGAAACCACCAATCCTTTGGCCCAGCAACCTTAAAGCTTATAAAGTCGTTATCTTTAGCTGTTTTTCCAGCAATAACTACAAAATCATCTGATAGCTGGTATATATTAGCGTTCTTCTTTATGCTTTCCAAATCTGTTATCATAATTTGAATGTAACATAAATACTTGTTTTTTTCATAGTATATTTTTGTTAACCCTGAATTTGATTATTTTTTTTATAGTCTTGCGGTGTACCAATTATATGTGTATAATTGAATAATCATCTTTAGGAGGTAAGGAATGTTTAAATATTTGAAAGTATTAGTTGTTTCTGCATTAATGCTCGGAGTTGTTTCAGCTGCTCAAGCCGCTGTTTATGGTTATATAAATGTAGTTGGTCGTGACCAGGAACAAATTGCTCGTGAAGTAACTACTATTGAAAAACTAGTAAAAACTTGGAAGAACGGCGAAATTCTTTATACACATACTGTAAAATCTGGTGCTGTTTTCTTCAAGAAAATCACTGCTACAGTTTTCTTCGCTGGCGAACAAAGCAAAATATCTTCTTTCCTTTCTGCTGGTTCTTATGAAGGCGACTATCTTAAAAATATCGTTGTAAAATTCAATTATGTAACAGAAGACAAACGTGGTGAAGAAGTTAATACTGTTTTCTCACGCAAATACAATAACATTCGTGATGCTGTTAAAGCAATCAAAGACAAAGATGCTAATGCAATGTGGAAAGATTTAGCAGAAAACCGCAAACGTGATTATGCTAGACATGAAAAAATGGATAATGTCACTACAAAGACTGTAAATGTTGTTTTCTATAGCCTCCAACCAGTTGAAGAAAATCGTTTGTTTGGTATTACTTTTACTGATGATAAAATAAAGAATACCAGAGGTAACTAAGCTTAACTAAACAATAAAAAAGAGCTAGAATTTAAATTCTAGCTCTTTTTTTATTCCTATTATTTCGATTCTCTTTTTATCCACTCACGTGCTTCATTCAAAGAAAAATTATGTTTAACGGCTATTTTAGCCAAATCATTATATTCAATCTTTTCTCTCGAAGTTCCGTAACCAGAAACCTTTTTAATTCTAACTTCGTTTCCTTCGATAGATACTTTTTCCATTTGGCGATTCAAAACATATCTATTACAGATGCTTTCTCTAATACCTAATGTTGAAGTATGTTTAAACATCAAACTAAGTATTAAATCACGTTTTTCTTTTGTGCACATACAGGTGAATAAAATTCCTGAGCGATTTTTCTTCATTCCTATTGGAATAGTATAAACATCAAGTGCACCTGCTTCAAATAAGCGTTCCATAGCAAAAGCTATTTCTTCAGCGGTCATATCGTCAATATTGCAGCACAATTCAAGAACTACGTCTTTGCTTTCTTCTGATTCACCAAGAATAGCTCTAACACAATTTGCCTGCTCAAAATCTTTTTTGCCCATTCCGTAACCTATTTTATCAACGAGCATTATCGGCTGATTTCCAAAATCTGTAACAAAATGCTTAAGCAGTGCTGCACCTGTCGGGGTACACAACTCACCCATTATATCGCTGCTATATGAGGGTATTCCTCTTAAAATTAAAGCTGTAGCTGGTGCAGGAACAGGCAAAATTCCATGAGCACATTTAACCTGACCATTTCCAACATTAATTGGTGAAGCAGTAATAAATTCAGGTTTTAATTCATTAATCAAAAAGCAGACTGCTGTAATATCTGCCACTGCATCTATTGAACCAACTTCATGAAAATGTATTTGGTCTACAGGAACAGCATGAACGCTGCTTTCAGCTTCAGCTATGATTTTATATACAGCCATTACATCTTCTTTTACTTTTTGTGGAATATTCAAATGTTCCATTACTAAGTGTTCTATATCATGCAAGCCATGGTGTTCATGATGATGCTGTTCGTGAGTATGTTCGTGCCCTTCGTGATGATGGCAATGTTCATGCTCATGACAGTGATGATGTTCGTGGCTACAACATTCTTCATGATGGTGATGGTGCTCGTGTAAGTGATTATACTCTAAATGAGGACAATCTTTATGTTCGTGGCAGTGGTCATGATGATGACATTCGTTATCATGTTCATGATGATGTTCGTGACAATGATGATGATGAACATCACAACTTTCTTCTTCCTGTCCTCCAACTAATACAGTAAAATGCTTTCCGGTAATACCGCACTTTACCGATGGTTCAAGCTTAAATTCAACATTAGGAAGCCCAATTTCATTTAATTGTTTTATAACCTTTTCTTGTTCTGGATGAAGTTCCAACAAAGAGGCTGCAAGCATATCTCCAGCAGCCCCCATCTTACATTCAAAAAACAGAGTTTTCATTTATCCCCTTCTCCTATATGATTTATCATACTTGCTAAGTAACCAGCCCCAAAACCGTTATCTATATTAACAACACTAACGCCACTTGCACAGGAGTTCAGCATTGATAGCAAAGCAGCAACCCCTCCAAAGGAGGCTCCATAACCTACACTTGTAGGAACAGCAATAACAGGGCAATCAGCCAAACCACCTATAACACTAGCTAAGGCCCCTTCCATACCAGCAATCGCAATTATAACCTTTGCTGACATTATTTCATCTAAATGGCTTAAAAGTCTGTGAAGCCCGGAAACACCGACATCATAAAGTCTTACAACTTTATTTCCATAAGCTTCTGCAGTTAGGGCTGCTTCTTCGGCAACAGGCATATCACTGGTTCCACCAGTTGCAACTATTATTTTGCCTTTAGTATTTATTGGTGGAAGTTCACCAACAATGCCAATTCTACTTAATTCATCATATTTAAAACTATCTAAGCTGTTTTTAGCTATTTCAGCAGCTTCTTTAGACATTCTTGTGATTAGAATAGTTTTCTGTCCATGTTCTACAAATGACTTTGAAATTTTAACAATCTGCTCAGGAGTTTTACTCGCCCCATAAATAACTTCTGCGGCTCCTTGGCGTAAACCTCTATGTAAATCTAGTTTTGCAAAGCCCAAATCTTCAAAGGGTGCCTCTTTTAACTTCAACATAGCGTCATTAACAGATATTTCACCCTTTTTAACAGATTCTAATATTTCTTTAATTTGGTTCTGTTCCATTATTATTTCCTAAAAGCGGTTTGTTTTGAATATACTATATTATAAAACAACATAAAAGTTTATATATAATAACTTAACAAAGATTAATATTTTTGTTGCCGAATAGCTAAAGCAATAGTAATATTTACCTTGTTCATTTTTCATAATAAGGAAGCTTATATGGCTAGAATATACACATCTGCAGAACAAATTATAGGCAATACCCCACTGTTAGAACTAACACACTTTGAGAAAAAACTTAATTTAAAAGCAAAAGTTTTAGCAAAACTTGAATATTTTAACCCTGCAGGCTCTATAAAAGATAGAGTTGCCAAAGCAATAATAGAAGAAGCAGAACAAGATGGACGTTTAAAACCAGGTTCAACAATAATAGAACCCACATCAGGCAATACAGGCATAGGTTTAGCAGCAGTAGCCACAACAAAAGGTTATAATGCAATAATTGTTATGCCAGACACAATGTCAATTGAACGACAAAAAATAATAGCTGCTTATGGAGCAAAACTCGTTTTAACTCCAGGAAAAGAAGGAATGCAAGGTGCAATTGAAAAAGCAGAAAAATTGGCAAAAAGTATTCCTAATTCTATAATAGCAGGTCAATTTACTAATCAAGCTAATCCAAAAGCACATTTTGATACTACAGGACCAGAAATTTGGAACGATACTAATGGAAAAGTAGATATTTTTATATCAACAGTTGGCACAGGCGGAACTATAACAGGAACAGGTCGATTTTTAAAGGAAAAAAATCCAAACTTAAAAATAGTTGCTGTAGAACCGGCTGCTTCTGCTTTTTTAGCGACAGGTAAAAAAGGACCTCATTTAATACAAGGTATAGGAGCTGGTTTCAAGCCAGAAGTTTTAGATACTACAATTTATAATGAAATAGCCACTGTTTCTGATGAAGAAGCTTATGAAATGACATCTAGTATAGCCAAAACAGAAGGTATATTAGTAGGCATTTCATCTGGTGCAGCTTGTGCAGCAGCTTTAGAATTAGCTAGTTACGAAGAAAACGAAGGGAAAAACATTGTTGTAATTTTCCCTGACACAGGGAATAGATATCTTTCCACAACAGGCTTATTTGAAGTATAATATAGAGATATAAGATAGAAGATTCAAGATTCAAGATTCGAGATTCAAAAATGAATTAAAATAGAAAAATCTTATATTTAGTCACAGCATAGAGGCAAAAAATGCATACAGAAGTTAATGGAATCAATATCAATTATGAAAAATATGGTCATCATGAAAGAAGTATTGTATTATTACACGGTAATGGTGAAGACCATACAATTTTTAATGAATTATCAGAATTGTTATCAAAAGATTTCACAGTCTATGCTTTAGACAGCCGAGGTCACGGACAAAGCGACCAAGTAGATCATTTTACTTATGATGAAATGGCAGAAGATGTTGTTTCCTTTATTAAGAAAAAGAAAATTAAACAACCTGTATTATATGGATTTAGTGATGGAGGTATTCTTGGGTTACTTATTGCTATAAGACATCCAGGTCTAATATCTAAACTTATTACCAGCGGGGCTAATTTAAAGCCAACAGGTCTAAAAAATTGGTTTTTAAGGCAATGTGAAATTGATTATGCCTCAAATGGTTCTCCTTTAATTGAATTGATGCTGAATTACCCTAATATAACCCACGAAGAATTGCATACAATAAAGATTCCTACATTAATACTAGCAGGCGAAGATGATTTAGTAAAAGATGCCCATACTGAATCAATACACAGAAATATTGCTAATAGCCAAATGCAAATCATAGAAGGTGAAGGGCACGACACATACATAATACATAACCCTAAGCTCTATGATATTATAGCTC
>CAMJNS010000102.1 GCA_946407375.1 uncultured bacterium | reverse complement strand
AGAGAGAAAATATTGTTGAACGTGTTAAATTAGGATTAGAACGTAAAGTAAGAGAAGGATATACTATTGCGTCTAATAATATCAGTTATGGTTATCAAAAGAGAATAGGAGAAAAAGTTCAATCAATTAATCAATTTGAAGCTTACGTTGTAAAAAAAATATTTAGACTATTTTTATATGGTTATAATTATTCATATATTTCTAACTATTTTAATAAATACTTTAATAAAAATAGTAGTAAACTTTTGATTAAAAATAGGGTATCATAGTTAATAACTATAGGGGGAAAATATGTCTAAAATATCAAAAGCTTCTTTGGCTGTTTGGTTGGTTACATCATTAATAGCCAGTCCAATATTAGCTAATTCTCCATTTGCCGTTGATAATACTATAAAAAATGAAGTTGTATCTTCTGATAAATCATTAGAAACTTCCGATACAAACACTTCAAAAATTGCCAAAACTGACAACAATGAAAAAAAGAGCGGAATTATAACAGCTAGTGAACTAAACATTCGCTCAACTCCTTGGGGAGACATTATCGGCACCTATAAAAAAGGTGATAAAATTGAAATTTTAGGAACTTTGGGTGACTGGTATAAAGTTAATTACAAAGGAAGAACCGGTTATATACATGGTAACTGGGTAACTACCGCAGATAAACAAGGGCAAACTGCTCCGAAATACGGAACAGTAAGTAACTGCTACTGGTTAAATGTTCGCCGAACCCCATCTGGAGATATTTTAACCCAGTTCCAAAGCGGTCAACAAGTTTATATACTTGGTGAAGTCGGTGATTGGTATAAAATTAAATATAATGGAAATGAAGCTTTTGTTTCTAAGAAATATATAGATGTAACTAATTCTAGTTCATCTAATACAGTAGCAACCAGCAATACTAATTCTGAAAAATTTACTGGTTATGTAAATGCAACAGCTTTGAATGTTAGATCTGGAGAATGGGGCTCAATCGTTGGCACTCTTTACAAAGGCGATGAAGTTAAAGTAATTGGGAGAAGTGGTGACTGGTATTTAATAGAATATAATGGAACCACAAGATATGTTTCTACCAACTATATCTATAATGCAAGTAACTCGAGCAGTAGTTCTAATAATTCATCAAATGCTAGTGCAAGCAATGCTGTTTCTGCTGGTAATGGTACATTACAACAAAAAATAGTCAATTCTGCCAGATCACTTGTTGGAAGCACCGACTTCAGAACTGCTGATGTAAGTGGTGGTAGAATGGCTTGTGCAAAAGTTGCTACAACAGCTCTCAAGAATGCTGGTGCATTAGACAGAGTTTACCTCAACTGTCGTGATACTGTAAAAGCACTGAAAGCCAAAGGTTGGGTTGAAGTAACACCTCCACCTTATCAGGAAGGCGACGTAATCACTTGGAAAACTTATGACTACACTGGTGACGGTATAAAAGACGAAGACACTCACGTAGGTATTATCCTTAAGGAAGGGAACACCTATAAAGCAATGAACAATTCATCTTCTCTTAGAACTCCACGTATTACAAATATTAATATAGCTCCAACATCAAGAGTTCTTAGAAAAGTTAATTGAGGTCTTCCATAAATGAAATCTTTCTCTCTATTATGTATTGCTGTTTTTTTGAGTCTGGCTTCAACAAGTCAGGCTCAAACTTGGAATATTAATTACGGTAATGAAAGTGGCAAGGTAGCTTATTATAACAGCAAAAGTGACCCTAATTTTGCAGAAGACTCCCCTTATGGTCCGATGTCATTTAGAGTTATTGGTGATAAGCTATGGGTTTTAGACTCTATTGCCGGGAAAATACATTCTTTTGATAAGAATGGAAAAATTCAAAAATCTATTGTTGTTCCAAATCTTGAAGGATTCAAACTATTAGAAGATTTTGCTTTGGTTGGAAAAGATAAAAGCAATCCTGAAGCAATATGGGTAGCCAATGCTGCTGATTGTCTAGTAAGAAAGATTTCAATTCCAGATGGGAAAGTATTGGCTAAAGTAGGTGGTAATGGCAACGAACCAGGAAAGATACTTCAAGTTAATCAAATAGATGTAGATGATTGTGGCAGATTATATGTAGCAGATATAGCTAGAAATACAATATCTGTTTTTAGTTCTAGTGGTGTTTTTCAAAAAGAATATCCTTGGCAATCTTCTGGCTTTGTCGTAGATAAAAACTACAATCTTCATTTACTCTATTACAGTGAAACTTCTGGTTATTTTCACAGAATATATTCAGAAGAAGGTCAACTGATTTCAAACATCCACTTAGGTTTTATAAAAAATACAAATGTTAAAATATTATCTGTAGATAAAGATAATTCAATCATTTTGTCTATGATTCCAAAAGATGGATTCAAAGGAACTTTAAATCTAATTAAATTAGACAAAAATGGCTTGATAAAAGAAAAATTAGAATATATTCCCACTTCAACTATGAATAGAGATGTTTGTATAAATGAAAAAACAATGTTTCAAGCAGAAGCAGATTTCGAATCAGCCCCTACAACTAAATTCATAGTTAAACCCTTAGTATGGGAAAAGAAACAGCCAAACAAATAATTAATGAGGGAAATAATGAAGCTTCATAATAGAATTAAATTTGTAGTAATTATATTTTTTCTTTTAAGTTTGGTAAATTCATCCTGGGCATTAGATATAAAAACAGAACTCATAGCCAAGATTCCTTCGAATATTGCCTCAGATTTAATTGGATTGCGTGTTTATAAAGATTCAGCCTTTGTAATGGCCTCTAATGGCAAATATGTAACAATTAATCTAGCAAATGGCAATATTAGCAATCATAGTTTAAATATTGATAAAATTCTTGATTACGATGTTGTAGTTGGGAAAATAATATATTTAGATGAAAATGGAATGATTGGTGGACACGCTTTTCCTAAATGGTATAAAGGTCCTTATAAAGATTCCTGTTTTATAGAAGCTTGTGACCAAGGCGTTATTTTAACTGGTGGAAACAATGCTCATTTTTTAGGTAAAAATGCCACTACAACCATTGATTTACCCGAAATATCTTTTGCATTGCCAATTAACAATGGTTTCATTTGGTCATTAACCTTAGGAAAAGAAAAGCTTTGGGAAGCAAATCTTTATGACTGCTTTGGCAATAAAATGGGTAATGTTTACAAATTTAGTGAATTCTTTGAACCTTCAAATATTGAAATAGGTCCTAGCGGAATAGATGGTGAACTTCTTGTTTCTGCCACAGAAGAAAATGTTAGAACCCTAGCTCTAATAGGGAATAATGGTAGAATGTTCTGGAAAATAAATGGTCCTCGAAAAGTATGCAACCGTGATATAGCTTTTGGTTTAAGAGATGATTTAATAGTTCTCGACAGAAATAGCAATGGAGATGTTATACTATCTCGTTGGACATTTACTACTCCAGAAGGCTAATTTAGAATTAGGAGTTAGGAGTTAGGAATTAGGATTTGAGATTTGAGAGTTGAGAGTTGAGAACGTTCTAAAACCTCTCCTCAAAGGAGGGGTGAACCTAACGATAGTCAACTTTTGAATAGAGGATTATAGAGGATTACAGATAATTAAGAATAGAAAGTTAAGATTTTCTGTGCAGTAGGTATAGCGCCAATGCTTTTAAATCCTTTAATTGGTCGCCTAAAGGTTCTATAGCCTTAATAGCCTCATCGCAAGTTTTCTTAGCATATTCCTTGGCTCCATCTAAGCCTAATAAAGCAGGATAGGTAGACTTACCAAGAGCAACATCACGACCAGTATTTTTACCAAGTGTTGATGCATCACTTTCTATGTCTAAAATATCATCAACTATTTGAAATAAAAGACCTATTTTTTGAGCATAGGTCTTCAAACAGTCTAATTCTTCATCTGAAGCATCCGCTAACACCGCACCTGTTAAAATAGGAGCACAAAGTAAAGCAGCAGTTTTCCCTAAATGAATATGTTCTAACTTTTCTTGGTCGACTTTTTGATTTTCATAAAGTAAATCAAGCATTTGTCCACCAATAACACCACGATAAGTAAAAGCTTCGTTTGCAATACTCATTATCTTTACTATTTTATCACTTGAAACCCCATATTCACTCAGCTTTCCAAACCATTCATAAGGCATAAGCATAAGACAGTCGCCAGCTAAAACAGCAATAGCTTCACCAAAAACTTTATGGCTAGTAGGCTTACCTCGTCTCAAATCATCATCGTCCATACAAGGCAAATCATCGTGAATAAGGCTAGCAGAATGATAGAGTTCATAAGCACAACCAGCTCTATAAACAGCTTCACCTTTAAAACCTAATCCCTCAGCAACAAGAACAGTCAAAGCTGGTCTAATACGCTTGCCACCAGCCATAACAGAATATCTCATAGCTTCATTAAGATTTGCAGAATGTTCTTCATCTTTTTGAGGGAGCCATTTATCTAGGTATCCATCAACTTTTTCTGCAATTCCTGAAAGTTTTGATAAAAATTTATTAATTCTTTCTTGTTCCATAGTTCATCTACCATCTTTTTCAGGATCAAAAGGCTGTTCCGCAGGATTCTGAATTGTGCCTAACAACTGAAGCATTTTTTCTTCAGCAGCATCTAATGCCGCACTACATTTTTTAGATAGAGCAGTGCCAACAGAATATAGCTGTAAACCATATTCTAGGGAAGTTCCTTCCTGTTCTAGAGCATCAACAACTATTTCTAATTTAGACATAGCTGTTTCATAATCCAATTTTTCTATATCTTCTTTACTCATTGCTACTATTTTAGCAATATCTTTTGCTGTATACTGCGGCATTTCTTACTCCTTCTTTCACCTTTCATTTTTCAATTATATCTACGGTGACTCCTGCGTAACCATCTGAAAAACCTAATTTCAATCCAGCACCTTTCTTAAGCTTCTTAACAGATGTAACTACTTTCCCTTTATCATCCATAGCCATAATATAGCCACGTTTCAGAAGAACTTTAGGATCTAAAGCCATAAATCTAGCATTTAACAATTCAAATTTATGCTTAGTATCTTCAATAAAAGATTTAAAATTTATATCTAATTCCCTTGAAAGATTCATGACGTTATTTCGTCGTTCTGCAACCATAAGTGATGGTTTCACGAGAAACCTACATTGAGCACATTTTTCAAATCTTTGTTTCTGAATAGTAAAAATGCTTTTAATTGTGCGGCTTAACCGTTGTGATTTCTGCCTGATAAGCTCTAATAAATCATCCTTTACAGGAACAACAAATTCACCTGCTACAGAAGGCGTAGCAGCACGTTTGTCAGCAACTAAATCAGCAATTGTTGTATCTGTTTCATGACCAACTGCCGAAATAATAGGCTTTTTTGAATCGCTAATTGCTCTAGCAACAGGTTCTTCATTGAATGCCCAGAGATCTTCTAGACTTCCACCACCTCTTGCAACAATGATTACATCAACTCTTGAATCGGCATTAAGACGTTCAATACCTGTGACAATTTCTTTTGCCGCCCCATCTCCCTGAACTTTTACAGGAACGAGATAAATTGGCATATTTCTAAAACGCCTTCTAATAACTCTAAAAATATCTTTGATTACAGCCCCTGTTGACGAAGTAACAACCCCTACCCCTTTTGGCAAGAAAGGCAAAGGCATTTTTCGTTCTTCATCAAATAACCCTTCTGCCTGAAGCTTATTTTTCAACTTTTCATAAGCTTCATAAAGAGCTCCTATACCTGCAGGCCTTAAATCGGTAACAACAATTTGATATTCGCCTCTAGGAGCATATAAAGAAATGCCCCCATAGACCATGACCAAATCACCGTTTTTAAAGTTGGTAGATATGTAACGTCTATTACCAGCCCAAAGACAAGCTTTAAGAACAGCTTTATCATCTTTTAATGTAAAATAACAATGACCAGAAGCTGCTTTAACTAGATTAGATATTTCACCTTGAACCCAAACAGCAGATAAAAGATTGTCGTTTTCCACAACATCTTTAATGTGTTTAGTAAGATCTTCAACTGATAAAACTTTTACAGGAAAAGGAACTGCGGGTTTAAGCAGGTTCATTATTTCTTAGTCTTTCTTTTTTGAAGCTAACTTCATTTTGTTGAGATAATCTTCATAATGCTTTTCTACAAAAGCTGTTGAAAATTTTCCATTATAAAAATCTCTGTTATTCAAAATAAATTTGTGGAAACTGATAGTGTTTTCAACACCCTTTATTTCGAATTCATCAAGAGCCACTATCATTCTAGAAATAGCTTCATCACGGTTATTTCCCCAGGTGATAAGTTTTCCAATCATTGTATCATACATGGTTGGAATCTTATAACCATCATAAACAGCAGTATCTAATCGGACATTCAAACCGCCTGGAGCTATGAATTTTTCTATGGTGCCTGGTGATGGAACAAATGCTGAAGTTGGATCTTCTGCATTAATGCGACATTCTATAGCCCAACCATGGGTATTTAGGATTTCGTTTTCTAATGGAAGAGGTTCTTCTTTCATTGCATCAGCAATTTGCAGAGCTACCAAATCATACCCACCACAAGTCATTTCAGTAACAGGGTGTTCAACTTGTAATCTAGTATTCATTTCCATAAAGAAGAAATGACCATCTTCATCAAGCAAAAATTCTACAGTTCCGAGATTATGATAAATTACGCCATCTTTGCCATTGTTTATAGTTCTAACTACTTTTAAAGCAGTTTCTGCTATTTGTGTACGAAGTTCTGGAGTTAAAGCAACAGATGAAGATTCTTCAAGAAGTTTTTGATGTCGTCTTTGGATTGAACATTCTCTTACACCTAGAGCAAACACCCTACCCCATTGGTCTGCTACTATCTGAACTTCAATATGGCGCGGATTAACCATATATTTTTCAACATAAACACGGTCATCGCCAAAAGCACTTGCAGCTTCCGCCTGAGCAGTCTGACAAAGCTTAATGAAATCTTCTGGCTTTTCAACAAGACGCATACCTTTTCCGCCACCACCAGAAGTTGCTTTAATAAGCACAGGATAACCTATTTCATCAGCTATTCTTGCTCCTTCTTCAGGGGAAGAAATACAAGAATCTGAGCCTGGCATTACTGGAACACCAGCTTTTTTCATAATGTCTCTTGCAACAGATTTTTGTCCAAGCAATCTAATAGCTTTGTAGCTTGGTCCTATAAAAACACAGCCAAACTGTTCTGTTTTTTCTGCAAACTCTGGATTTTCTGATAAAAAGCCATAACCAGGATGAATTGCATCACATTCGGTCATTTGCGCAACAGTCAAAATTGCTTCCATATTTAAATAGGAAAGATCTGGACGGGCTGGACCAATACAATAGGCTTCATCAGCCATTTTTACATGAAGAGCATCTTTATCTGCTTCTGAATATACAGCAACTGTTCTTATATCAAGGCTTTTGCACGTTCTAATAATTCTGACGGCAATTTCGCCACGATTGGCAACTAATATTTTAGAAATCATTAAGTAATTCTCCTGATGTCAAGCCTTAATAGAAGACAAATCTTCAATTACAAATAAAAGGCGTCCATAATCAACTATATCATTCTTTTTAACAGCTATTTCGCTAATACGACCATCGATTGGCGACTTAACTTCTTTTGTAGAATTAAGACTCAGAATCTTTCCAAGTTTTTCACCCATTGCAACTTCATCGCCGACTTTCGGGAAAAAGTTTTCGTCTTCGTCCATAAACTGGAATACTCCTACAAGTTCTGAAAGTATTTCAGTCTTTGTGGAATCAGAAAGTGATTCTGAAACTTGAGTATTTTGTATATTAGTTTCAGCAATTTTTATGCATTCAGGTTTTGCTACTTTAGAGGAATTGGCGGAACGAGTCATTTTCACTCTTTCTGATTCGCCAAGACGAAGCTCTATTTCATCAAAATCATTATTTGACATCAATTGGTAGATTTGCTTGAGCTGACTTATTTCCATTATTTTTTATCCTAAAAATTTTTAATGCAGTATTCTACCACATTCTAACTTATTAGTGCAAATTCTTGGGGATACCGAGCTATGGGAAACCTTGAAATATATAATTATTAGAAGCAAAAGAATAGCTTTAAAAACTTTGCTTTTTCATCTTCAAAGTTCTTTTTATAATTTTTCGGGTAACAAATGCTTAAAAGCCATTTGAGCCCCAATATTCTCATAAAACAGGGTGGCCTGTCGAAGTAGCTGAAAGGTTCTACTGGTATCAGATATACTCTGTTATTCTTAACCGCACTGATTTGTCCCCAACCGATTGCTTCGCAATCAGCTCCCTCAGTCTCACTTCGTTCGCCAGCTCCCCCACAAATAGTGGGGGAGCTGTCACGAAGTGACTGAAGGGGCTGCAATGCAGAGCATTGCGGTGTTGTGGCAATGCAGCCTTTACTTATGATTTTTTCATATGCTTCCTTCTGCCAAACTATTATAACTTCAGGGTTATAAGCTAAAATCTGATCTTGAGTAAGTTGTTCCATTCCAGGATGACCGACTAAGTTTCCTCTGTGCACATTCACATCTCCGATAAGATTTAACAAATGTGCATGAAGCGAATGACTATATTCTGTCTGTGTTCCCTCTTTTCCTTCAGAATAATAAACTCTTGGTCTGGCTTGAGGGTGAACAGAATTAACTAATTCTTCTGCATTTTTAAGAGTTTCTTCACAATAAACAGCTAGCTGTTCAGCTCTTTCTTCTATTCCAAGAATTTCACCTAAAAATCTGTAAATGGTTGGATAATCGCGCAAATCAACAAGTTCATCGCAGCAGGCGTATACATGAGGAATACCTATCTCTGCTAATGCCTTTTCTGATTTTGGGTGAATAGGATTAGCTTTTTCTCCCCAGATTAAAATTACATCAGGATTAGCTTTTTTTATTGCTTCAAATTCTGTAACTTTGCCAATTACTGGCAAATCAAACAGACAGGGGTTTAAGAAAGATTTTTGATACTCTTCTATTGGGAAAAATAGTCCGCAAAGCTTTTCCGGACAAAGTGACATCAATAAAGTTGAAGCATAAGGTGAAGGGGCGTAAATCTTGTCTATTTTATCAGGCAACTCGACTGTTCTTCCCGCCATGTCTGTTAACTTTCGCATTATTTCTACTCCGTATATAGTTTTCTGCTGTAATTAGTTTGGTTAAGCCTCAAGATATTGAGAGATGAGAGGTAATTGCCCTAAGCCTCCACTTGAGGGGAGGTGCCGCTGGAAGCGGCGAAAGGGTGACCTAACCAGAGGAAACCATTGTTTTTTTAGCTAACGAATTATTGCCAATATTCAATTGTTTGAGCACTAAAACAATTCCCTTATCTCTTATCTCTGCTCTCCCATCTCTAAAAGACATACGTTTATGACAATGTGTAGACTACGAAAAATTAATACTAATTATTTAGCTAATTTCAAGTTTTCGGACAGCCTTCAACAGGATGCTACTTCTTTTCCTTCTTCTATAATCTCTTCTACTCTTATTTCTATTCTCTAAATTATAAAGTTTATTATACCAAGCATTTCCCTAATAATAAATAATAAAAGATAGTTTACTTCGATAATTATTCTTTAATGTTAAATCTTGCTCCAAAGATTTCTTTGCAGAAAGAATCATGCTCTTTTTCAAGGTCTAAATCTTTGAAAAGCTCAGGATGAATTGATTTCGCTATCCAAAGAATTGCCAAAGGAGCATACATATTATTTACCCAGCCTGTCATTATAACTGATGGATCATCAATTGGTGCCACATAGACTCTATTGTTTTTTACAGCGCGAAGTTCAGGCCACCAATCCCAGTTTTTCATATGATTCATATTGTCAGTTATGATTACATCAGGATCAAATTTCAATATAATTTCAAGGTTTGGTGCCCCTTGTTCACTACCTTCAATCTGTTCGATAGTCTGACCTCCAGCAGCTTCAATAAGTTCAAATACAAATTTTGTTCTGCCACCTCTAATAGTGGTCTGACCATCTCCACTATTGATTAACAATACTTTGGGTTTCTTTTCTATGTTTTTAACCTGTTCTTTAACATAATTAAGATTTTTGTAGAACAAATTAATATACTTCTGAGCCTGTTCTTCTCTTCTAGATGCTTTGCCGACTAATTCTACTGCGGAAAGCCAATCTTTTATTCCGCCAAAACCTGCTTTCAAACCAAGAACGGGGATACCAGAATTGCGTAATAGCTCATTTAGTTTTTGTGACGCAGGGACATGGATAGCTGAAAAAACCAAATCTGGTTTTAAGCCAAGAATAGTCTCTGTGTTAGGCTGCCCTGGGTTACCCACATCTACAGCTTTGTCCATATTAGGTGCAACTGTTCGCATAAATAAGCTATCGCTTTGTTTTTGTAAACCTATTCTACGTAATGGCATACCAACTATGTTGTTGCCAAGACCTAGTATATAAACAAGAC
>CAMJNS010000101.1 GCA_946407375.1 uncultured bacterium | reverse complement strand
TATACGTCATTACGAGCAGTCGATAGACTGCGTGGTAAACCGTGGCGATCCAGTAGAAATTTAATACATAAACCTAGTTTTTAGACAGCCTCTCAAGGAGAAGCTTTAGGACAGTTTTCAGTTTTCAACTTTCAATTCCTAATTCCTAATTACTAATTCCTAATTCCTAACTCCTAATTCCTAATTCTAAAAATACCCCCTTTATAATAAACATTATTTTGTGGTAGTATCACTAAAAACTATTTAAAGCCCATATATAAAAATTAAGAGGCATAACAAATATGGATATTAAAGGGAAAAAGATTGCTATAATCGGTGCAGCTAAAAGTGGTCTTGCTGCTGCAAAAACACTTTATGAAAGCGGTGCACAGATTTTTATTTCAGACATACAACCAGAAGAAAAGCTTAAAGAAACACTTTCAAAAGAAAATTTGCTAGAAAAAGTTTCATTTGAAGCTGAAGGAAATACTGAAAAAGTATTAGAGTCAGATTTTATTGTTCTTAGTCCTGGCGTAAGACCTGATATACCAGTATTAGTAAAAGCTACCGAAAAAAATATTCCCATATATTCAGAAATAGAAATAGCTTACAGACTCTCAAAAGGTAAAAGACTTGTTGTTACTGGAAGTAACGGAAAAACGACAACGACAACTCTACTTTCCTTATTTTGCCAAGAACAATTTGATAAAGTTTTTCTAGGCGGCAATATAGGAATACCAATGATGAGCTTTGCCACACAAACAACAGATGATTCTGTTCAAGTGTTAGAAGTAAGCAGCTTTCAACTTGAAACAATTAGTGAATTTAGACCTGATATTGGCGTGATTACTAACTTTTTTGAAAATCATCTAGATAGATACCCCAATTATAAAGCTTATATAGATGCAAAAAAGAACATTGCTCTCAATATGGGGCCAGACCAATGTCTTATTTTAAACGCTGACCAGCAGCTTATGAGAGAAATGGAACCACAACTAAAATGTAAAGTTGCCTGGTTCGGTTGGGAAATAAATAATAAAAAGTTAGCAGTAACAATAAAAGACGACCATTATATTTTCATTGACAAAGAAGGCAAAGAAATACCCCTTTTCAATATTAATGCACCAAAACTTATAGGCAAACATAATCAGGAAAACATTATGTGTGCTTCTTTAGCTGCAATATTAGCTGGTGTAGAACCTCAAAAACTTGAAAAAGTAGTTAAAGAATTTTCTGGAGTAGAACATAGACTTGAATGGGTTCGTAATATAAGCGGAGTAGATTTTATCAATGATTCAAAGGGCACGAACTGTGCTGCTTCAATTACTGCTTTAAAAGCATGTAAAATGCCTTTAATTCTTATTGCTGGAGGACGCGATAAAGGAACCGACCTTACCGAATGGGTTGAAACTATTAGACAAACAGCCAGAGCTGTAATTCTTTTTGGGGAAGCCAAAGATAGATTTAGAGCTTCTTTGGAAGGTGTGGTTCCTTTAAAAACTGCTCAAAATTTAGAACAGTCAGTTAATATCGCTTATCAAATGGCAAATAATGGCGACACAGTGCTTTTATCTCCTGCTTGCAGCAGCTATGACCAGTATCCTAACTTTGAAATCAGAGGAAAGCATTTCAAGGAACTGGTTAATAAACTACCCAACAAATGATAAAGAAAACTTCTCAATTTGACCATATATTACTCTTTGTAGTTGTAGCCTTAATGGGTGTAGGGCTTGTCATGGTTTATTCTGCAAGCTCAGTAACTTCACTAGCACAAATGTCTGATGGATTATATTATTTCAAAAGACAATTAATGTGGGTAATAGTTGGACTTTGTGCTATGCTTCTTACCTCGGGAATCCCATACAATAAACTAGAGAAAATTTCCGTGCCCCTCCTTGGAATAGCAATAGTTTTACTTGCAATAGTCTTAATTCCTGGCGTTGCAAGAGACATAGGAGGTGCAAAAAGATGGATTCGTTTTGGAAGCATTGGTTTCCAACCCTCAGAATTTGCAAAAATCTGTTTTGTGCTATATATGGCTCACTCAATTTCTGCACGGCAAAAAGTTATAAGAAGCTTTTTGCACGGAATGCTTCCAGACTTATTTGTAACTGCATTAGTATTTTTACTTATATATAAAGAACCAAACCTTTCTACAGCAACCCTTATTGGTGGAACATATTTCGCCATGTATTTTCTTGGAAATGGCTCTTTAATTAATCTGGGGACCCTTGCTGGCTGCGGTATAGTTCTTGTTTCTGCTTTAATATTTCAAGCAGGTTATAGAGCCAGACGTTTTTGGGCATTTATTAACCCTTGGGAAAATGCAAGTTCTAGCGGTTATCATATTATCCAATCTTTAGTTGCTATTGGTTCTGGCGGTATGTGGGGCTTAGGACTAGGACAAAGCCGACAAAAATTCTTTATACTCCCAGAAAGACATACAGATTTTATCTTTGCAATTACTTGTGAAGAATTAGGTTTTGTAGGTGGAGTAATAGTATTATTACTATTCTTTGTTCTTATATATAGAGGATTCTATATAGCTTCTAGAGCACCGAATATGTTTGGTTACCTTACTGCTGCTGGAATTACTTCAGTAATTGGCTTTCAAGTAATTATAAATATTGGTGTAGTATTAAGTCTAATGCCAACAACAGGTGTTACTTTGCCTTTTATAAGCTATGGTGGCTCAAGTATTATATTTTTAGCTATAGGTGTTGGAATTTTACTAAATATTTCACGCTATGGTTCTAATGAAAATCTATTTGAGAAATCACGCTCAATGCCATTTTCTAGCCAGTTCAATGATATTGAACCAGTTATTAGTGTTAGGGGAAAATAAAAAATGAGAATAATTTTTAGTGGTGGTGGAACAGGTGGACATATTTATCCTGCACTAGCAATACGTGAAATACTACTAACAAAACATAGTTTTGAAAGCGGTTATGTTGGCGTAACTGGTGGAATGGAAGAAAAAATAGTAACAAGAATTTCTGATATTCAATTTATGGGCGTAAGAGCTCAGGGTATGCCTAGAACTCTTTCAGCAAAGTGGTTTTCCTTTCCCTATGTTAATGCGATGGGAATTGTAGACGCCTACAAACATCTAAAAAAATTCAAACCAGATCTCGTAGTAGCAACGGGTGGTTTTGTTTCATTTCCAAGCCTTACTGCCGCTAAATTATTAGGTATTCCTTATGTTATTCATGAACAGAATGCTGCAATGGGTGTAACCAATAGAATTTTCGCAAAAAATGCAGCAAAAGTTCTGCTAACTTATGAATCAGCAGCAAAAACAGATGACAAAAGAATTATCCTCACAGGAAACCCAGTTAGAAGTGCTTTTTTAAAGCAATCTTCATCTGAATCACGATTTAAAAAGAAAGAAGGAGAATTTACTCTCCTTGCAGTTGGGGGCTCTAGAGGGGCTTTATCAATAAATAAAGCTTGTATTGCATTAGCCAATGAATGGCTACCAAAACACCCTGAAATTAAATTGATTCATATTTCTGGAGAAAGAGACCACGAAATGGTTTCTAAAGCGATTGAAAAACAACCAGAAAACTATATGCTTCTTCCTTATTTACACGAAATGAAAGAAGCTTTTGATGTAGCAGATTTATTAATTTCAAGAGCAGGTGCAACCATCCTTTCTGAAATTGCAGTATGCAAAAAACCAGCAATCTTAGTTCCTTACCCATATGCAACAGATAATCACCAAGAAAAAAACGCCAGAACCTTAGAAAAACTAGGTGCTGCAAAAGTTCTTTTAGACAAAGATTTGAGTCTAGATAATCTTATTAAAATAATTACAGAAATAAAAGATGGCGATAATCTGGCAAAAATGAGTGAAGCTATGAGCAAAAGTCGTCCTGAAGACGTTGAAAATAGAATATTGAAACAGATTGAAGAAGTTCTAGAGAATAAATAACAAGCACTTGTACTCTTTTCAATCTAGTGATATTATTCTAAAATATGTCTTTATTTAATCAAAAAAACGATGACGATGACCAGGTTTATTTACCTGTAATAAACGTTGCTAACCAACTTCCAGATCAAAATCTATCTGAAGAAGTTATAGACAAGCTACGTGCAAAAGGGTATAAATCTAGATTTAAAGAGGCTTCAAAAGCTATAATGCCTCTTAAGATTCTAGCTTTTATCCTTATTTTTATTTCTTTATCTTATGTCGTCATAACCCAACTCAGATATATTTTCTTTTCTACTTCATATTTTGAGCTCAAGGAATTTGAAGTATCAGGAAATCTCTCTCTAGACAAAGACTATATAATAAAACAGTCCGGAATAGCCCCAGCACAACATATTTTCAACATAGACTGTGATGTAATAAAACAAAGATTACTTAGTGAACCTTTAATAAAAGATGCTACCGTAGAATTACAAGGTTTAAACACCTTAAAAATCGACATAAAAGAACGTTCTTCTTTTATATATGCAAAATATGGCATAGCATTTTACGAAATTAGCGAAGATGGAGTTATTATTAATACAGAGGGAATGGGGGAAAAAGACCTTCCAATTATAACTGGCTTAAAACTTCAAAATGCTAATTTAGGTGCATCAATTTCACACAATGATGATTTTTATATGGCAAAACAATGGATAAAAACTTTAGGAAAAAATATTTTTAAACAAATTTCAGAAATCAACTTTTCTAATTGCCAAAATCCATATATAATAATGCTTACAGGTGAAAAAATTTTCCCCAGAAATGCGGAAGATTTTAAAAATAGATATGTTTTTTTGCGTGCACTCCTTGACAATTTACGCAAGAATAATGTAGAACCTTTTTATCTAGATATGAGGGCAAAGAATGACATCGTTATTCGACCCAAAAAATTATCGCAAACAAATTCAGAAAACAGAGGTCTAACTACTGGTGGATGATATAATTGTCGGTCTGGATATAGGCACAACCAAAGTTTGTGCTGTTATTGGTGAACTTAAAGAAGATCGCACAATCAATGTATTGGGAGCCGGTTCCTGTTCCTACACAGATGGTGTTAAGAAAGGTGCTATCGTAGATATAAAACGAACTACAGAAGCCATTGTTTATGCTATTGAAGAAGCTGAAAAATCGGCTGATGTATCTATAGATTCTGTTTATGTAGGTATTGCTGGTGCACATATAAATTCTATGAATAGTAAAGGTGCCGTCGCAATAAAAGGCGTAAACAACGAAATATCTTCTGATGACGTCAATCGTGCTGTAGATAACGCTAAAAATGCTGTTCAAATTCCAGCTCACCAAGAAATAATACATATTTTACCTAGAGAATTTGTAATTGACGAACAAAGAGAAATAAGCAACCCCAAAGGTATGGTAGGTAGCCGATTAGAAGCCCACGTGCATATAGTTACTGGTGCAAGCGTAGCTTTAAAAAATCTAGAAAAAAGCTGCAAAATGGCTAAACTTAATGTTGAAGAAGTTGTTTTACAACAGTATGCTTCAAGCCTTTCTGCCCTTACAGAAGACGAACGCAGACTTGGTGTTGTTCTTCTAGATATAGGTGGGGGCACGACAGATATAATTGTGTATAAAAATGGGCACGTTGAATACTCTAGCAGTATCGACATCTCTGGAAGCAATATTACAAACGACATAGCTTTTGTATTAAAAACTTCTACCGACAAAGCAGAAGACCTTAAAATAAACCAAGGTGTAGCCCAAATAGATTTGGCTGATGAACAGGTTAATATTGATGTTCCTGTAGCTGGTGGCGAAAAAATAAAAACTATTACACAAACTTATTTAGCTGAAATAATAGAAAGTCGAATGGACGAAATATTTAGATTAGCTAAAAATAAGATTGAAGAAGTAGTTTCTCTAAATTCACTTCCAGCAGGTATTGTTTTAACAGGTGGTTCTTCTTTATTAAAGGGTTGCACAGAATTAGCAGAAGGCATATTTGGAGTTCCTGTAAGAACAGGGAATCCAATACAAATAAGCGGTTTAAAAGAACAGGTTTGCAAACCCCAGTATTCAACCGCACTTGGATTAATAAGATTCGGTGCACTAAATTATCGTGAATCTACAGTAAAATCAGGATGGTTTAGTGGTGTAGTAGAAAAATTTAAGAATTTTTTCACAAAGTTGTTTACCGATTCAGATTAGCTTCTGAATAATTTTTATAGAACCCTACACAACTATATTGTATGGGGATTTATAAGAATAGGTGCACTAAAAATTTTGTAAAACCTCTAGTTAATCTAGAAAGTTTTAACAAAATAAAAAAAATTTAAAAATTTTTCGTTAAGTTCTTTACTGTTTAAAAAATATATAGTAAATTAGCTCACATAATATATAAATATAAAGGTAAAGCAGTTAAATTTAGGAGGCAAGGGCATAGTGTTTGATAATGATTATATGGGTAGCGGTAGCGCAGAAATAAAGGTTATTGGCGTAGGTGGCGGCGGATCTAATGCTGTAAATAGAATGATCGAAGCAGATCTTTCTGGTGTAGAATTTATCGTAGCTAATACCGACGCACAAGCTTTGCAGAGTTCAAGTGCAAAATCAAAAATACAGCTTGGTGAAAAGATAACAAAAGGTCTTGGTGCTGGTGCTGATGCTGAAATAGGTAAAAAAGCAGCAGAAGAAGACAGAGATGAAATCGCCGAACAATTAAAAGGCGCAGATATGGTATTTATTACCGCTGGTATGGGTGGTGGCACTGGAACTGGTGCAGCTCCTATTATTGCAGAAGTTGCAAGAGAACAGAATGCTCTTACCATTGCTGTTGTTACTAAACCTTTCAGTTTTGAAGGTAAAAAGAGAGCAAGCAGTGCAGAACTAGGCATTAAGAATCTCAGAGAACGCGTAGACGCAATCATTGTAGTTCCAAACGATAAACTTATCGAAATCGCAAACGAAGAACTTACAATGGAAGACGCTTACAGAGAAGCTGACGAAGTATTAAGACAGGGTGTTCAAGGCATTTCTGACCTTATTACTATCAATGGCGTTATCAACGTTGACTTTGCTGACGTAAAAACCATTATGAAGAGTTCCGGCTCTGCATTGATGGGTATAGGTATAGCTTCTGGTGAAAATCGTGCCGTTACTGCTGCACAGCAAGCTATAGACAGTCCATTACTTGAATCTTCAATTCAGGGTGCACGTGGTGTTCTAGTAAGTATCTCTGCTTCTCGTAGTCTTGGTATAATGGAAGTTAACAAAGCTATGAGCATCATTAGAGATGCAGCAGATGATGATGCTAACATCATTTTCGGTCATAATGTAAATGAAGAATTAGGCGAAAGCATTAAGATTACAGTTGTTGCAACTGGCTTCGGAAAAGAAGAAAGAGCTTCTATAACCAATAGTGGTTCTAGCAGAATTCTTGAAACAGTTCGCTCTAACCGCCAAGTTGAACAGCCAAGACCTGTTCAGCAAGTAGTTAATGCGCCTGTTGCTGCTGAAGAATTTAACGATATTCCAGCTATACTTCGCAACAATGGTAATGATGACCACAATTTCCCAGCATTTCTTCGCAGAGGGAAAAAATAATTACATATAAAATATAGCTAAGAAAACAGGGGAAAATCTTTCTTCCCCTGTTTTTTATTTTCTTTACCAAACAAGGGAATAAAAATTGGGTCTTAAACATCGTTTTGATTATGAGTCTGTTACCAACAAACTAAAAGGCACAGAACTTCACTATATAGACAATAAATATGCAGGAAGCTTGAGTATAGCTTTGATTTTTCCAAATCTATACTCTCTAGGAATGAGCAACCTTGGTTTTCTGACCGTGCATAGATTAGCAAGTTCCCTACCCTATGTAGGCATAGAAAGATTTTTTCCTGCCCTACAACAAGAAACTCCCTTAGAAGCCCCCTATTATTCCTTTGAAACAGGTCGTCCACTAGGCGATTTCAATATATTGATGTTTTCTTTCAGTTTTGAAGGAGATTTCGATAAAATACCAGGAATTTTTGCTTCATTAGGCTTACCTATATTAGCCAAAGAACGTAATAAGCATCATCCTCTTCTGATTGCCGGCGGTGCAGCCATAGCTTCGAATCCAAAAGCCCTTTCATTGGTTTTCGATATTATTATTCCTGGTGAAGCTGAAACAACAATTATACCCGTCATAGAAACATTGAATAAAGAAGGATTTGAAAAAGAAAAAATTGCTTCTATAAAAGGAGTTTGGGTGCCCTCGATTTCCGAGCAACCTCCTGAATTACAAGGAGTGCACGATGTAAACCTTCAGCCAGCATATTCTCACATAGTATCACCATTCAATTCATTTGGTGGTGCACATATGATAGAAGTTATGAGAGGCTGCCCAAGAATTTGTTCATTTTGTCTTGCAAGATGTATTTATGCACCTCCAAGACCTGTAAAGGCATCTGTTATTGAAAATTGGCTCAATGAACATCCAAACTGCAAAGATTTAGGTCTAGTAGCCCCATCTCTTTTTGATCATCCAGAAATAGAGCAGATTTTTTCAATGCTTCAAGAAAGAAATATTAAAATAAGAAATTCATCTGTAAAATGGGAAAAACTTTCTTCAAATATAATCAGTGCACTTCAAAAGTCTGGAATAACAGGTTTAACTATTGCTCCTGAAACAGGTAGTGAACGTTTAAGAAAATCTATGCACAAACCTATGAGCGAAGATTTATTTATTGAAAGAGTAAAATCATTATTTGAACATGGTTTTGAACAGGTAAAAATGTATTTTGTATGTTGTTTACCCGAAGAAGAAGATTCTGATGCAGATGCAACAATAGATTTAATCTCTAGAGTTATAAAAATTGCCCCATCAATAAATTCTCTTTCTGCTACTTTCTCTGTTTTTGTTCCTAAAAATCATACTCCTTGGCAAAATGAACCAGCTCCAGAACAATATACAATTAAAAAGAGAATAAAATACTTAAAAGAAGGTTTGAATAAATTAGGAGCTTTCAAAGCTAATTTTGAAAGCCCTCAAGATGTTTTAAGACAGGCCTATCTAGCAAAAGTTGGTGCAGAATTAGGTGAAGAATACGACAAATTAGCAAAAGAAGAAAGAGCCAACCGTCTTTTCAAAAAAGGGCAATTCTCCGACATTTCTTTTTAAAAAATAGAAATACCTGTTTTTGTAGTAAATAGCTCTAATGCTTTCATTCCAACCAAAGAATTACCATGTTTGTTCAATTCCGGTGACCACACACAAATAGATAAAATTTTTGGAATAATAGCTACAATTCCACCACCAACACCGCTTTTTCCTGGCAAACCTGTGCAAAAAGCAAACTCACCAGATTCATCATATAATCCACAAGTTTGCATTAAAGCATTCAAACGTTTAGTTTGGCTAAGAGTCAAAAGCCTTTTATTATTAAATGGGTTTACACCACCATTTGCAAGATAAGAAAATGCTTTGGCTATATCTTCACAACTCATCATAAGACCACATTGATGGCAATATGTATTTAGAACTTCATTAACATCGTTGTTAATATTGTGAAAACTTTTCATGAAGTTTAACAAAGCTGCGTTTCTAAAATTTGTTTCTCTTTCCGAATTAGCAACTACTGAATCATAATTTATACTTTTATTATTAGCTAGTGCTCTAACATAAACCAAAATGTCTTTAAGAGGATTTTTAGATATACTTAAAAGACAATCTGTAGTAACTAAAGCACCTGCATTAATAAAAGGATTTCTAGGCTTACCATTTTCTGTTTCTAATAAAACTAGAGAGTTGAATGCACTGCCAGAAGGTTCTCTACCCATTCTACTCCAAATACTATCGCCTAAAGCAGCAAAAACCATAGAAAGAATAAAAACTTTTGAAATACTCTGAATAGAAAAGGGTGTCTGTGCATCACCTACAGAATAAGTCTTACCCTCTAGAGTATAAATAGATATTCCGTATTGGTTAGGGTCTACTTCCGCAAGAGCTGGAATATAATCGGCAACCTTACCCTTGCCAATAAGAGATTTGGTTTCATCGTATATTTCTTGTAAACAGCTTTGATAATCTATTTCCATAATATTAATTATACAAAAAAAGCTGCAATAAAATGCAGCTTTTTTATATTATTCCATATTAATTAAAAAGTTGATATACAAGCATTTACTAAAGAAATAAGAAAAGCTGCAACTATACCAACACCGAAAGAACGCATTTTAAAGTCTTTTATAAACAAATCTGTAATGCAAAGCATAATAGAACCAACAATAAAATTGATAAGGAACAAGACTATCTTTGCACCAATTCCTGCTACTGTTCCTAATAAAGGAATACCTTTTACTAAATTTGCCATAAAGGTGGTAACACCAGCAAGAGGACCTACTAATAAACCACTTACAGCCATTAGTATTCCAAAAATCAAAGCAACTATAACAGAAGTTTTAAAGTCTTTAATTTCAAAACCTGGTAGAATTTTAGAAATAACAAGTAAAATAATACTACTAACTAGTAAATTAATTAATAATTGCATAAATAATAAACCTCACAAATAAAATTGTTGTCGAATTATATCACTTTTTTTTTTAATTTTAATAGTTTTTTTTATTTT
>CAMJNS010000100.1 GCA_946407375.1 uncultured bacterium | reverse complement strand
ACGTCATTACGAGCAGTCGATAGACTGCGTGGTAAACCGTGGCGATCCAGTAAAACTTTAATGCTAAAACCAAAAAAGCTTGGATTTAATCCAAGCTTTTTTATTTGTTGTAATTTGTTTATTTAATTATCAGCCGTGACTCTGACATTCTTTATGATTATGTCTTTCGCCACATTTGTTTGATTTATGGCATTTGTGACTTTCTTTACATTTATCTGCTTTTTCGCATTTGCCACAGCATTTATTACCGCAACAATTGTTGGCTTTTTCGCATTTCTTAGCTTTATGGCATTTTTCCATCTTTTCGCATTTTTCGGCCTTCATGCATTTTTTTTCACATTTTGGAGCCATTTTGCAACATTCACATTTTTCACATTTGCAACATTTGCAATCTTTACAATTGCAACCTTCGCACTTGCAGCAGTCACAATCTTTCATGAAATGTTTTGGATGTTTGTGAGCTTTTGGACAATGCTTTTCGCATTTCTTGGCTTTTGGACATTCGCCACATTTTTCTTCTTTATGGCACTTATGTTCTTTATGGAATCTATGATGTTTTCTTTCGCCTTTGAAATTGTTTTCAACTTTTGCTCTGCCTTCTTCGTCATCATTAGCAACAGCAGCAATGTATTCATCCCAAGCAGCTTGTTTAGCATCAAAATTAGCCATCAAATTATTGTAAGCAGCTATATCTTCAGCAGTCTTATTTTCTTTGTTGTTAAGTTCGATGATCTGACGACGCATAATATTCATTTCTTTTATGTGGCTAAGCCAAGCACGTTTATTAATATCAGAAACATCTGCTGCCATAACAGCTGGAATTACAAAACACAAACCAAGAAGAACACCTAATATTTTCTTCACGATATACCCTCCGAAATAAAATCTAAGTTATTCTATAACAACCTTAGCTATTTTTACAATCCATTTTTTCCTATTTATGTTTAAATAGAAGGTTTTAAAAAGAAATTCTGTTATAAACTATTTTCAATAGCCTAGTAAGCTGATTTAAAAGAATAAACAAGAAAAAATATCTACCACAATAACATCAAAAAAAATATTAAAAATATTAAAAAAATATAAACAAGCAAAATATAGTAGAAAATTAAAGGAATAATTAGTAATTTTTCAAATTTTGCCAATAATCCCCCAAATTCCTATTGTAATATCATATTTAACTCACCGAAAGATATACTAAGAGGACTAAGACGAATCGGATAACCCCCCTCTTGGCCTGAAAAATTAAGGAGCAAACCTAAATGAAAAATATAAATAAAACAAACAAAATAAAAACTAACGATCTCTATGAAGGTATTGTTTGGTTCGTCTCTAAACCTCTATTCACTACAGTGTTCTTCCCAGAACGCTTAAGTCAGATAAATATAGAAAGATAAATAAGGAGGCAGATATGTCCAGTATCAATGAACTAAATTCCAACATAGTAACTTCAGGCCTTACTACTCAAAATTCCAACTCAGTTTCGGCAAACAATCCTACAGAAAACACAAACGAAGACTTTGATTCAGTAATGTTACAGGCTCTTAAAAACTGCAATGGACAAAGACCAGAACATGTCTGTTGCTGTGGCAATTCTCACGTTGAAGAAAGTGTTGATGAAATTGATGAAGCCCAAGAAGTTGAATCAGCTCCAGTTGCAGCAGAATTAGATGAAACAGACAACTCTGAAGCAACAGAAGAAGAAAAGCTTACTGCAGGCTCTTGCTTCACAATGTTCATAAGAATCAGCACTCGTATTACTACAGAAGTTGGAAATGTAATGAGTGGAAAATTCAGAGATACTACATTAGCTTTCGCTGATGCACTAAAGGCAGACAAATCCCACAATGAAAATCTTTTAACCGCATATATGAAGAAAACTGATGATATGCTTTCTTCTAAAACAGAAGAGCTAAAAAACTATATTAGTTCTTATCTAGACAATATGTTTTCTGTTTTAAAATCTTCTGTAAGCGGTTTAAATTCTACTCTTCTCGGTTCCTCTAATTTATTGGGGAACTCACTTTCAGACTATTCTAATCTTTTAAGCAACTCAAGCTTATTAAGCTCTTCAAGTCTTTTGGGCAGTTCAGGAAATTCATTAGCTTCAAGCTTACTTTCTAGTCTTACTTCTTCTATGACTAACTACTCTAATTCTTCTAGTTTGGCAGGTTATTCAGCTATTGATGCAGCAAATACCCAATTAACTGCTTTGCTTGGCGGAACATCAAACTATTCTTATGGAATTGGGACCAGCCTCAACACCAATAGATATGCAGGTAGAAACCTGTCTATAATAAAGAGTTCAGAAGTCGAAACCACTGGAACTGGTGGTTTAAAGATGGTTGATACCAAAGGGAATACTACTACTGGAGTAGCCTCTACTGGTGTTGAAATAGGTAATTCTTCTGCAAAAACAGTTGCAACAGCTAGTTCTACATCTAGTAGTTCTAACAATTCATCTTCTTCAAACTCTTCCAATGCTGCAAATGTTGTTGTAGCAACAGATACTAACACTTCAGATGATGATTCAGAAGTGGAAATTAAATTAGCTAGCAATAATAACGATAGCAGTTTATATATCGAAGCTTTAAAACGTAAGAATCATATTGTAGACCTATTCAAAGAAATGATTCTTAACTCAATAAATGGTCAGGATGATGATAATCTTGTTAAGCACATCGACACTAAAGTTACTGTGAAAATAGTGTAATGAGTAGAATTAGGAATTAGGAGTGAGGAGTTAGGAATTCGCCAAGCTTCGCTTAAAGGTGGTGAATGGTTCCTAAAGCTTCCCCTTGAGGGAGCTTTAATACGATAACAACAATACTTGAAAGGGAATTTGGGATATTTTAACTAGGGCTAGAGCCGCATAGCGCGGCTCTTTTTTTTGTATATAAAAAAAAGCTTGGGTGAAACCCAAGCTTTAAAAATTTGGTTTATTGTAATAACTGGAGGACAGACTGACCAGAAGCGTTAGCCTGAGCTAACATTGCAGTGGCAGCCTGTTGTAAAACTTGTGCAGAAGAGAATTCAGTCATTTCAGAAGCCATATCAAGGTCTCTGATTCTGGATTCTGAATCAGTCATATTGGTAGCAGCATTTTCCAGATTGTTCTTTGTATATTCCATGCGATTCATGAAAGCACCGAGTTTAGAGCGTTCAGAAGAAAGAACACCCAAAGCGTGATCAATTTTGCTCAAAGCAATCTGAGAACCTTCAACAGTAGTCATATCGAGCTTATCGATTCCAAGTGCACCAGCAGACATATCGCCAATGCTGATTGACATATTCTGACCCTGATTAGCACCGATCTGGAAACTTGGGCTGTTGTCTACTACATGAAGTCTGAAATTGGTATCACCATCTCCTTTTGCAGTGCCATCTTTGTAACCAAACAAATCCATGCTGGTCATAGCTGTATTAGTAACAACAAGTGATTCAATAGTTAGACGGCTCTGAATAGCACTTGCATTGCTTCTATTGAATTTTCCTATATAAGTAGAAGTTATAGCCAAAGAACCGTTAACTTCATCAAGTCTAGCAGCAACAGTAGCATTCACCAGATTAGAGTTCCAAGTTGTAATCCAATTGTTGATTTCAACAAGGTCGGCACCAGAAGTTATAGTCATTCCTACAGAAACTTCTAATGTTGTATTATTGCCATCAGTAATATTAAATGAAAGGTTTGCACTGGCTTTATCAGAATCAGTAAGAAGACTGAAGCCTTTTATGGCAGAGTCTAAATCTTTATCTCCGTCTACAAAACCAGTATAAGTTCCGTTTACAATACCTAAAGTTTCACAACCTAGGGTTACTTTTATTTCTGTTGGAGCTTTATGGTCTGTCGGGCTGTAGGCAAGACGAATCTGACCGTCTACAACAGATGCTTCCATTCCAGAATTTGCGGCAACAGTTTTGATTTCAGCATTTATTGCAGCAGCAATACCTTCCATAGAATATGTGTCATCTTTATTGAAAATAAGGCTTACAGTAACAATAGAAGTAACTGTTTCACTAACCTGAAATTCAAATATTAAGTTCCCACTGGCAATGAACTTCAAACCATCGACAATTCCGCCAACACCTGCAATCTGAGCTGGTGAAGCATCAAATCTTATATCAATACCGTCAAGCAAGCCAGAAACTCTGTCTGTGCTAGTTGTAGCTTTTCTTGTATTTCCAAAAGCATCTTTAAGGTTGAAAGCTACAAGATTATTCTTTGACTGACGGCTTACAGTCAAACCTAAAGCATCAATAACAGCCTGATCGCCAGCGATAGAAAAGTCGCCGACATCGCCTACTTTACCAGAAGTAAGCTGTAAATAACCACCCACACCAGAAACACCACTCTGAGCAGTGCTGATTACGGTAACTTGAGAATTTCTTATTCCAAGAGCACTAGTGCTAGCCAAAGCATTCTGCATTGCAGCAGCAAGTTCGTTGAGAGTCATTTTCGCATCAATAGTAAATTCATAGCTTTCTGAATTTCCTGTTACGAAAAGAGTCTGAGGAATAGCGACAGCAAAAACACCGTTATCATCATAAAACTGTGCAATTTCTTCAAGTTTGGTATTACCCTGAGCAAGTTCTCCTGTATTTTTATTAAGGAAAATCTGGGAAGTCTGCATCTGAGCAATACCACCTTCTACAAGAGCCATGCTTACGGAAAAATCTCCGCCGTCAACACCTGCACCCTTGGCAACGCCAATAACAGAATGTGAACTTGCACTGATAAGAGCAGCCTGGCTTCCGTCTAGAAGCTTTTTGGTATTAAATTCTGTTGCATTTGCAATATCGTCTATAGCATCTCTAAGATTATTAACCTCTTTTTGAATTTCGAGTCTATCATTAGTAGTAAGAGTATCATTTGAACTCTGAATAGCAAGTTCGCGTAATCTCTGCATTATACTTTCACTTTCATTTAAACCGCCTTCTGCAGTCTGAAGCATTGACATACCGTCTTGACAGTTAAGCTTTGCACGATTCAAGCCTCTTATCTGACTTCTCATCTTTTCACTTATGGTAAGGCCGGCTGCATCATCGGCAGCGCTGTTTATGCGCATACCTGAACTAAGTTTACGGATAGAATTATCTAAGCGAGAAGCTGATCTATTTAAATTTGAATATGTAGAAAGAGAAGTAACATTCTGATTAATACGTAATGACATAGATGATTCCTCCGTGAACCAGTCCTATATTTTCGCATCCTTGCGATGAGGACAAAAAAATATGCAAAATCGAACCTTCGTCAAGGAGAATTTTTAAAAATTTTAAATTTTTTTTAAAAATCTCAGACGAAAGTCTGATTTTGCATTATTAGATTAAGTTGTAAGCGATAAGCTTTAAGCTCTAAGCCAGAAAACTATCTCATAGTAATTTCTGGCTTGTAGCTTATAGCTTTTATCTTAAAGCTTTATTTAGCTCAGCAACTGCAATACTGACTGTCCTGAAGCATTAGCCTGAGCCAACATCGCTGTTGCAGCCTGTTGCAATACTTGAGCCGAAGTGAATTCGGTCATTTCAGCAGCCATATCAAGGTCTCTTACACGAGATTCTGAATCAGTCAAGTTGGTTGCCGCATTTTCAAGATTGTTAATTGTGTAGTTCATGCGGTTTTCGAAAGCACCAATCTTTGAACGTTCCGCTGAAACTATAGCCAATGCTTTATCCAGCTTACCGATAGCCTTCTGGGCACCTCTCGTTGTCGACATATCTAATTTATCTATGCCTAGGGCAGAGGCTGACATATCACTAATTGTGATTTTCATGTTCTGACCCTGATTTGCACCAATCTGGAAGCTTGGGCTGTTATCAACAACATGAAGTCTGAAATTGGTATCACCAGCACCCTTTGCTGTTCCATCCTTGTAACCGAGCAAATCAGTAGACATTATAGCAGTTATACTACTAGAAGATTCAATCTTGAGTAAGCTTTGAACAGCAGGATTACCACTGACATTCTTGTTTCCAAGCTGAGTTGAAGTAAATGCAATAGAACCGTTTACAGCGTCGACTCTGGCTGCTACAGAAGAAGTAGTGAGAGTTGCATTAACACTTGTTACCCAACTGTTAATTTCAACTAAGTCTGCCTCACCAGCACTAACAGTAGTTCCCACAGTAATTGTTTCACTATTGTTAGCACCGTCAGTAATCTTCACAGTCATTAGAGCACTAACATTAGCAGCATCTAATTGAAGCATTGTAAAGCCTTGAACAGCGCAATCCATATCTTTATCGCCATCAACAAAGCCTGTATAAGTTCCTTCTATAAGACCTATTACATCAGTGCCGGCAGAAATCTTGATTTCGGTTGGAGAAGATGGGTCTGTAGGATTATATGAAATACGTATCTGACCATCAACAACAGTTGCTTCAATACCGCTTGTTTTGGCTGTAGCATCTGCTGCAATTTTAGCATTAATAGCTTCTGCAATACCTTCCATAGAATAACTGCATGAAGCCAAGAAGTTAGTGTTTATATTAACAGTTGCTGTTCCAACTTTAAAACTGAAACCTACAGTTGCATCAGCAGTAAATTTAAGACCATCTACGATACCGCCGTTACCAGCAACCTGAGCTGCTTGAGAAGCAAACTTCAAATCTATACCATCAAGTAGACTTGCTGCTACATCAGTGCTTGTGGTTACTCTTCTTGTATTGCCGCTGGCATCTTTTGTTGAAACCTGAACAATATTGTTTGCAGAATGACGGCTGATTGTCATTCCCAAAGCGTCTATAACAGCTTGATCGCCAGCTATTGAAAATTCGCCTACATCACCAATCTTACCAGAAGTAATCTGTAAATAGCCACCTAAGCCAGAAACTCCGCTTTGGGCTGTACTTACAACTGTTGCAGAAGAATTTTTAATGCCAAGACCGCTTGCACCAGCAATAGCATTTTGTAATGCAGAAGCAAGTTCATTCAAAGTCATTTTTCCATCAAGGACAAACTGAGCTGTTTCAGCATTACCGGTTACAGTAAGAGTCTGAGCAGTATCAAGAGCAAAAACACCGTTTTCATCGTAGAACTGGGCAATATCTTCTAATTTTGTGTTTCCTAATGCAAGATTACCAGTATCTTTATTCATAAACATCTGACTAGTCTGCATCTGAGAAATACCGCCCTGGACAACAACCATGCTTACATTAAAATCGCCGCCCTGAACCCCAGAACCATTGGCTGTTCCACTAATTGACTTTGAACTTGCACTTATAAGAGCAGTCTGGCTGCCGTCAAGCAGTTTCTTAGTGTTATATTCAGTAGAATCTGCAATATCATCAATTGCGTCTCTGAGCTGATTGATTTCTTTCTGAATTTCTAGTCTGTCATTAGTAGTAAGTGTATCATTAGACCCCTGAATAGCAAGTTCTCTCATTCTTTGAATAATGCTTTCCGTTTCACCTAAGCCACCTTCAGCAGTCTGTAACATGGAAACGCCGTCTTGAGCATTGAGTTTTGCACGGTTCAAGCCACTAATCTGGCTTCTCATTTTTTCACTGATTGCTAAACCTGCTGCGTCATCTGCTGCTGAATTAATGCGTAAACCTGAACTTAATTTACCGATAGATTTATCCATGCGGGTAGCAGTTTTGTTAAGGTTGGAATAGGTAGAAAGAGAAGTAACGTTTTGATTAATACGTAAAGACATTATTAGATTCCTCCGTGAATCTTTATTTAAATATTAAAATTTCGCATCCTTGCGATAAGTCGAAAATAATATTTAAAGTCTGATTTACGTCAAGGAATTTTTTAAAAATTTTTAATCAGGCTAGCGTTCGCTTCTTCCAATAGTTCCGGAGTGTTAATATTTCGAGTTATCCAAATATCTTTAGTTAGTACATATTTAATTTTATCAGGGAACATCTGCAACAATGCTTTTGCTCCTTTTTCGAGCTCTATTGTTTTAAAATAATCAAAACACCAATGAGGAAATATAGCTGGATGACCTCGATGGTTACCATCAGAAGGTAAAGTAATAAAATCAGGTTCTTTTTCCCAAGCTTTAATTAATAAATCAACAGTTTCTTTTTCGATTAAAGGGTGGTCTGTTGGCCAAATCATTATAGCAGAATCGGGTTGAGCTTTTTCAATAGCAAGCCTTATAGAACTTAATGGGCCTTCTTCTGGGTTAGGATTAACTACCCAAAGACCACCAGAATCTTTAACTTGTTTTTCCCCTATCCTATCACTTTCTTGCCCTACAAATATCTTTGTCGAAATCTTAGAATTAAAAAAATTAAGTTTTTCTATTATGTGTGTAAGAAAGCTTTTTCCATTTAAAACAACATGTTGTTTTAATTTTCCCATTCTCTTAGAATAACCTGCCATTAAAACAACAGAGTTAAGAGTCATTATCGTATTTCCCCTAATAGCCAGTCAAAAACAGGCATTAAATCTATATTTTTCATACAACCATAATCTTTACAACCCTTGCATTTACCCTTACAATCAGGCAAATTTGGTTTAACAACAAAAGATTTACAGCCAACAGGACCCCATCTATTGGGAGTCATCGCTTTTACAGGAGGGAAAAAGGCAACAGAAGGCAATCCCAACGACGCAGATAGATGTAAAGGACCAGTAGAACCTCCGACAAAAGCTCTGCAATTTGCAAAAATACCAGCCAATTTATCAAAGCTTTGTATATCCTTCAAAAAGAATATTTTGTTACTTTCCTTTAGAGTAAAGAAATATTCTTCCATCTTCTCTTCACCAGGTCCCATACTAACCAAAACTGTTTTGCCTAATCCTATTAATCTTGATGCTATTTTTGAATACATATCTGGAGGAAGATTTAAAGCTGACCCCCCATGACCAGGATGTACAATAATTGGAGATTCTGGTAAACCTAGTTGTTCAAGATACTCTTTCCCTTCTTTAATTAAAGAGTCTTTTAGATTAAAATTATATGGTTTATATTCTATATTAGGAACAATTCCTTCTAATAAATCTAAATTATATTCAAATTCGTGTTTAATGTTTCGTGAACGCTTTTGTAACCTGCGATCTGTTAACAAAAACTGAAACATATTAGAAGCTCGACCAATTATTTCAGGTATTTCAGCACGCCAAGCAGCCACAATACTTCTTGGTGCAGGCAAAACTATTATAGCTTTATCAAAATTATGGTCTTTGAATGAATTACGCAATGAATTACTAACAATACCCTGATCGTAATCATCGTCTATGAGTATTTCGTCTATTTCTTTACAAAGCTTGGCAATAGAAGCAGTGTATCGTCTTACATGGGCAACTAAATGGGCTTCAGGAAAAGCTTTTCTCAATTCTCTGAATATAGGCAAAGTTAGTATTAAATCGCCAGCTCTATCTATTCTTGATACAAGTATGTTCATGTCTTATATAATATCATAGTTTAATTACAAATTCACCTATCTCTCAACAAAACCCCATAGCTAAATATAACTTACTGATAGTCTTTATTGTTATAATTTCTAGTGTATTCATCACTATTTCTAGTGTATTCATCACTATTTCTAGAATCATTATCTTTATTATGGCTAATGTCATAATTATCATTATTGTCTGAACTTTCAGTATTGCCATAATTACTAATGTCACTAGAATCATCCCTATTGCCAATATCATTAGAATTGTCATACTTAGGTTTTGCAAAATTATAAGCATATCTATCACGTTTGTCAGAACTATTTTTATTATTTAAACTTTCTTTTCTGTCAATAGAATTATTATCCTCAAAATCAATCTGTTCACCAGAATCCATTTTGAAAATCAAAATAACTATAGAAGTTGCTATACCAATAAGCATAACCCCTAGAGCTTTAAGTCCAAACGCATATCTTTGTGGAATCCAAAACCAAGCCATAATTCCTGCAGTTATTGCGAATGGGAAAAAAATAGAAAAGAGACAACCTTTTCTTGCTAATATAAAAATACCCAAACACATTAATAAATAGAATTCTACACGTATTTTCCAAAGAATGGACTCGTCTTCTTCTTTAACTTCATTAAAATCGCTTATATTTACTTCTCCAGCTTTAACCTGAAAAATGTTAAAACGTTCTCCATCTCCTTTATAAGGAACTATTGAATCCTTATTTTGTTTTCCTAATACAGTTGCAGCACAAACAGGGTATACAACGAAACTAATCTTTACATCACCTAATTCGGGTTTATTAGGATTTACTTGATAGGGTTCTAAATCAAATGCTTCATCGTCCTCTTCTTCTTCAGCATTTTCATTTTTCTTATCATACAATTCTTTTGCGATTAAAGCCTTCTCTTCTTTAAAAACATTATAATAAATACTATTGTTTTTTATAATTGCACTAATAGGTAGATTAAGCACTTTTCCATAGTTTATAGGAAGCACTTCAGGAGAACCTAAAAAACCAAACTTCTCAGAAGTTATGTTATGTACACCAATCCTTATGTTTTTTGATAGGGAATGTCTTTTTTCGTATTGCAAATATTTAGGGCTTGGATTTAAGTGTTCTTTATACTGATTAAAATAACTTGAATTAATATAATCTTGAGACCACTTCTTCTCATAAGAGTAAGTATAGTAAGTTTCTGTATTTTTTCCTTGGCTTCTTGTTTGTTTATGTTCTTTTTCTACCCATTGATACATCTCAACTCTTCGATGTAAACTTAAGCAATTACCAACGCCTGATCTTAACAATGGATCAGTAAGTATATCATTTGTTGCTATTTTCCCTGAAAGAAGAACAAGTTTGCCATTTTTTTCAGATTCAATATGGTTTGCTGCAGTTTTAACATAATTCTTTAATATAAATTCCTTTGTAATCTGTTTACAT
>CAMJNS010000099.1 GCA_946407375.1 uncultured bacterium | reverse complement strand
CAATGACGTATTGTAAATATAGACTACAAACGAAAAAAGTTTGCGTTTGCCCTGAACCAAAAATTATAGTACTTGCAAAGTTTTTAAATACATGTTAAACTTCTCGACTAACTCGCAAAGCTAAATGCAATGCAATAAAAAACAAGTTGATGGTACGTCATTAATTTGGCGAAATTTTGCTATTAGGAGAAAAGAATGGAAAAGGAAACAGAACGGATTATCAGTAATATCCGGAAGTTTGTTGAAGACTCTTTCCCCTATGAAATTTATGACGTAACCTTCAAAAAGTTAGGAAAGAAAAAAGTATTAGAGGTCTTCATAGATAGTCCTAGCGGAGTTACCGTAGACGATTGCGAGAAGGTTTCCAGAGGCTTAAGCGACTATCTAGACGAAGTGGACTTGATACCAGATGCTTATACCTTAGAGGTTTCATCGCCTGGAATCGAAAGAGTCCTGAAACGGCAAGTAGATTACGAGCGGCATATAGGCAAATTGGTAAAATGGACGCTTCAGTCAGAAGGCACTGATGGTAAGATTCGTAAAGAGGTTTTTGAAGCAAGATTGCAGGAGTTTTCTCCTGATAAAATAAAGGTTCAGACAGATAAAGAACTCCGAGAGTTACCACTCAGTTGCGTTAAAGAAGCCCAAGCGGTTTTTGAGTTTCCAAAAGAATTGAGTGCGAATAAACGGAGGAGGTAATAAAGTGGCTAATATAAATTTAATAGATGCGTTAAAAGAATTGACAAGTGAAAAGAACATTCCAATGGATGTGCTTATAAATGCTATAAAAGAAGCACTGGTTGTTGCTTACAGAAAAATGTCTGATGCAGAAGAAAACATCGAAGTCAGATTAGATGAAGCAACAGGTGAATTTAGAGTTATATCTCTAAGTACGGTTATAGATAGCGATGTATTAGATAATCCAGATTGTCAACTTACTCTAGAAGATGCAAGAGAACTGGATCCTGAAGCACAGCCAGGTGATATAGTCGAAGAAGATGTTACCCCTTCCGATTTTGGTAGAATTTCAGCACAGACTGTAAAACAAGTTGTCAGTCAAAAGTTAATTGAAGCTGAACGTGACTTGATTTATGGCGAATTCAAAAATAGAATAGGTCAAATTTTGAATGGCAGAGTTCAAAGAGTTGAACGCCGCCACGTATATGTAGAATTTGATAAAGCTGAAGCTGTTATTCAACCTAAAGACCAGATTCCTGGAGAAATGTTCCGAATTGGTGATAGAATCAGAGCTTACATATTAGATGTTAAGCCCACTAGTAAAGGACCTCAGATTATCCTTTCACGAAGTGATTCTAAATTTGTTGAAATGCTTTTTAAGCAGACTGTTCCTGAAATATCAGATGGTATAGTTGAAATAAAATCATCTTCTCGTGAACCGGGTTTGAGAGTTAAACTTTCTGTTTCTACAAATGATAATAAGGTTGATCCTGTTGGAGCCTGCGTTGGCTTGAAGGGTAGCCGAATTAGAAGTGTTGTAGATGAATTGAATGGTGAAAAGATAGACATAGTCCGCTATAGTGATGATCCAGTGGAATATGTTACCAATGCTTTAAGCCCTGCAAAAGTTGTTTCTGTTAAAGTTTCTGAAGATAAACGCAATGCCTTGGCAATAGTAACCAAAAACCAGCTTTCTCTGGCAATAGGTAAAGAAGGTCAAAATGTTAAGCTAGCTACCAAACTTACTGGTATTAAGATTGATATTAAGACTGAAGAAGACATTGAACGTATGAATGCAGAGAAATCTGAAAAAGAATAATGCTGGAGGCCATGGATGGGAATAAGAATTTACGAAGCTCGAAAAAAATTTAATCTTAGCACTAAGCAAATGAATGATTTGTTGGCAAGTTTAGGCTATACAGGCAGCACTCATAATTTAGTAGGTTTGCCTGATGATATTATAGCTAAAATTGAAAAGCATTTTGCTGCAAAATCTGCTCCAGCTGAAAAAAAAGAAAATATTAACAAGAATGTTGAAGTTCCTAAACCTCAAGAAAAGAATGTTAATACTAATAAGCCTGTTCAGCAAAATCAAAACAATAATAAGCAGAACAATCAACAGAATCAGCAGCAGAATCAACAGAATTACCAGAATCACCAAAATAACAATCAACAGCAGAATAACCAACAAAATAATCAAAAACAGAATTTCAAAAATAAAAACAACAATCAAAACAAAAATAATCAGCCCAAAGATAATGAACCTCAGCTTTATCCAGGTGAATCAAGCCGTGATACTTCTAGAAAATCTTTTGACAAAAGTAAAGATAGAAATAGAAGAGATCGTGGTTATGATGATTATGATGATTATGACCAGATTGACAGGTCTAATGACCGTCAGAATGATCAAAAGCTAAATGACCGTCGTTATGATAAGAAGAGACTTGGTCCTAAAATTCATATTGAAGACGATGATGAAGATGAAATAGAAGTAAATAAACAGATTACAATCATCAAAACTGCTCCTAAGAAAGAAAATCAGCTTTCAAACAAAAAGAAGCATGATAAAAATAAGAATAAGCGTGCACATTTCTCAAAGAAAGTCCAAGCAGAAATGCGCGAGCAAGAACGTCAAACAGAAGCTCTCTTAGATAGGAGCAAAAATCAACAGGTTGAAAATGAAGAAGATACTTTGCCAAAGGTTATGGTTCCAAGAGAAGTTACCGTAAATGATTTGGCAAAATACTTAGAAATAGATGCTATAGCTATTATTAAAAAGCTTTTCGAACTTGGCGTAGTCGCTAGTTTGAATCAACGTCTTGAAGAAGATCATATTCAGTTGATTGGTGCTGAATACGGTAAAGAAATAGTATTTTCTGAAACAGTTTTTGAAATAGAAGATACTCCAGATGATGCTAAAGACCTTAAGGTCAGACCACCAGTTGTTACAGTAATGGGTCACGTTGACCATGGTAAGACTTCTTTAATCGACTATATTCGTAAGACTCACGTAGCTGCAGGTGAAGCTGGTGGTATTACTCAACATATAGGTGCTTATCAGGTAAAACTGCCAAACGGCACTATTACTTTCATTGACACTCCAGGTCACGAAGCTTTTACTGCTATGCGTGCTCAGGGTGCTCTTGTTACTGATATAGTAATACTTATTGTTGCTGCTGATGATGGTGTTCAGCCACAGACAATAGAAGCTATTCACCACGCACAGGCTGCCGGTGTTCCTATAATTGTTGCTATTAACAAGATTGATAAGCCTGAATCAAGTATTGATAAAGTTAAACAGCAGCTTATGCAGCAAAACCTTGTTGCAGATGATTGGGGTGGACAAACTACAATGATTCCAATTTCTGCTAAAACAGGGCAGGGCGTTCAAGATTTGTTAGATATGATTCTATTACAGGCTGAAATGTTAGAGCTTAAGGCCAATCCTAATAAAGCAGGTTTTGGTACTATTATAGAAGCTCGTCTCGACAAAGGCATGGGCCCCATGGCAACTGTTTTGGTTCAAAACGGTCATGTTCAGCTTGGCAATGATATAATTTGTGGAACTTCTTATGGTAGAGTTAAAGCTTTGATTAACGATGCAGGTATGCGTGTTAAAGAAGCTGGTCCAGCTTTTCCTGTTATGGTTTTGGGCCTTAATGAAGTTCCAAAAGTCGGCGATAAAATGGCTGTCGTAGAAAGTGCTAAATTCGCTCGTTACGTTGGCGAACTTCGTATGAAACGTGAACGCGAAGAAAGACTTTCTCGTGAAAACCACATTAAATTAGCAGATTTGTTTAAACGAGTAACTGAAGGTGCTGCTAAGGAATTGAATATCATTATTAAAGCTGATGTTCAGGGTTCTTGCGGAGCTTTGAAAGATGCTTTGGAACGCTTGAGCACTGATGAAGTTAAGGTTAATGTTATTCATACCGCTGTTGGTGGTATTACTGAAGCTGACGTAAATCTTGCTTCTGCTAGTAATGCAATTATCATTGGTTTCCACGTTAGAACGATGACAGGTGTTGATGAAGCCGCTAAGAGAGATGGCGTTGATATTCAGATTTTCAGAATTATTTATGACGCTATTGATGCTGTTAAACTTGCTCTTAAAGGTATGTATGATCCTGAATACCAAGAAGAAAATATTGGTAAGGCAGAAGTTAGAAAGGTATACAAAGTTTCAGGTGTTGGCACTATTTGCGGTAGCTATGTAATTAGCGGTGTTGTAAATCGTCAGTGCCTTGTAAGAGTATATCGTGACAATATCGAAATATACGAAGGCAAGTTAGCTTCTCTTAAACGTTTTAAAGATGACGTCAAAGAAGTTAAAGAAGGCTACGAATGTGGTCTTTGTGTTGAAAACTACAATGATGTTAAAGAAAATGATGTCCTTGAATTCTATAGAATGAAGGAAATCGAAAGAGAGATTTGATAAGCTAATAGCCTTATGATGATTGTTGCTATTGGAACTTTTGAAATGTCTTTCCCTGAGGCTAATAGCCTCAAGGAAAAGCGTCAGATATTGCGAAGCATAAAAGACCGCGTCAGAGTAAAGTTTAATGCTTCCATCGCAGAAGTTGACAATAACGATGATTGGAACCGCGGCACAATAGGTGTATCAGTGGTTGCTAACGACAAAGTTTATCTAGAAAAGGTAGCTGCGAAAATAGACGCTTTAATAGCAGATTACTCTGAGTCAGAAATAATAGACACTTATTGGGATTACGTATGAATAGAAGACAGGAAAAAGTTTCGTCAGTAATTTTGCATGAGCTTTCGATGATAATAAATCGAAAGGTTCAAGATCCTAGGGTTCGTGGAGTACATATAGTTGACGTTGAAGTTAGTCATGATTTTAGTTTTGCAAAAATCAGATATAGCTTTTTAGATGAAGGGCAAAAACCCGAAGATGTTCAAAAAGGTTTAGATTCAGCAAAAGCTCTCATGAGAAAAGAACTTAGAAAAGTTCTTACAACAAGAGTAGTCCCAGAAATCGCATTTTTCTATGATTCATCAATAAAACATGGTGACCACATTTTAGAATTACTTAGAACTCTTGAACCATCAAACCAGTCTATGGCTGATGCTGAAGCTTCTTCTGAAAAGGATAACTCTGATGAAAGTAACTTGGCCTAGTCCTGAATATGATTCTATTATTAATCAAATATTAGAAAAAATAGATAAAGCAAAAAACATATTTACCATAGCCCACCCTTATGCAGACGGTGATGCAATTGGGTCTGAACTAGCTTTATATCATTATTGCAAAGCTACTGGTAAAAACTGTGTAGTATTAAATTTTGAACCTGTCCCTGAACAGCTTTCTTGGTTGGAAGGCTATGATATTTGTACAGATAAGCTTCCTGATGATGTAGATTTTGATTTAGCTATACTAATGGAAACTACAGAAGCTCGTCGAATGGGAGATAGGGTTAATCTCTTTAAGAGAGCTAAATTTACTATTCATTTAGACCATCACATTAATGTTGAAGGTTTAGGTCAGATTAATTTGATGGACGAAAAAGCTTCTTCCACCTGTGAAATTCTTTATAATATTTTAGAAAAAACAGGTGTTGAATTGCCTAAAGCTTGTCGTGAAGCCCTTTATGTCGGAATTATGACTGATACAGGCAATTTCAGATATAATAATGCTACTTCAAGAGCTCACGAAGTTATTGCTAAGATTCTAGGCAAAGACTTAATCGTTGACGATATTTTTAAAATTGTTTATGAAAACACTAGTTTAAGCAGGGTTGTCATTCACGGTTTGACAATGTCTAGAACAAAATCTGATTATAATGGAAAAATAGTATCTAGCTGGTTAAAGTTAGAAGATTTTGAAAATTATAACGCTACAGAAGTTGATGCTGACGGTGCTATTCGTAATTTAAGCTGCATTAATGGAATCGAAGTTGCTTTACTATTTAAAGAAAACCCAGACAACAGGGTTAAGGTAAGTTTGCGTTCTAGCGGTAATATTGATGTTATGGCTATTGCTAAACAATTTCAAGGTGGCGGCCATATTTTGGCGGCTGGTGTAACCTTACCTGGTTGTATGGAAGAAGTAAAAACTAAAATTATAAACGCTTGCATAGAATCTATAAAAGTGTTTGAGGAACAAAAATAAAATGGTAGATGGCTGCTTAGTTGTATACAAGCCTAAAGGCATTACTTCCCACGATGTAATTAATAAAATAAGGCGTGTATATAAAATCAAGAAATGTGGTCATGCAGGTACTTTAGACCCGATGGCTCAGGGAGTGCTTTTAGTTTTTTTTGGAAAAGCTCTAAAGTTGATTAATTTTATACCTGGAGAACATTTAGATAAAACTTATCTTGCTAGACTTACTCTAGGAAGCACAACTGACAGCTATGATGAAACTGGAAACATTACTTCTGTATTTGAAGGTAAAACAGATTATTCTGATGATGTGTTGAATAAAGCCATAAACAAATATATTGGTAAATACGAACAGGTTCCGCCTGTTTATTCCGCTATAAAAGTTCAGGGTAAAAAAGCTTATGCTATGGCTAGAGCAGGTGAAGAAGTAAAGCTGGCTGCTAGACCTGTAGAAGTGAATTCTATTCGATTAATTGATGATTTTATAAATAGCCAAAAACATAATCTTTTAATTCGTGTACATTGCTCTAGAGGAACCTACATAAGGTCATTAGCTCATGATATTGGACAAGAGCTTGGCTGTGGCGCATATCTTTCATACCTTCTAAGGGAAAGAGTTGGCAAATGGGATTCATCTCACGCTTTTCCATATTGGAAGTTAGAAAAAGGAATATCTTTCTTAGAAGATTTCGCATTTACAAAATTAGAAGATGTGCTTTCTTTCCCTAAAATAATAATAAAGCAAGAGGCTTTATTTAAAATTAATAATGGTCAGACAATAACCAAGCGTGAAATATCAGATATAGAAGTTACAAACCAAGAAGTTACAAGTATTTTTCAAATACTATCTCCAGAAAAGAAACTTATCGCAGTATATACAAATAATAAGCCTAATAATAATTCATTAGATGAATTTAGGCTTTTCCCACTAAGAGTTTTCCATGAAAGCGAAACCGATTAACATTATTTCTGAAAAAATTGAATCTAATCCTTCTGTTGTGGCGATTGGATTTTTTGATGGCGTACATATAGGTCATATGGAACTGATTACTCAAATGCTTGGATATGCCAGAAAATTCAATCTTAACTCTATTATTTTTACTTTTGATAAATCGCCTAAACAGGTATTAAATCAAGATTTTGATGGCTATCTTACTACTCCTCAAGAAAAGTTTGATTTATTATCAGAAATTGGGGCAGACAAGATATGCTTTGCTCCTTTTACTAGAGAATTTGCTAGTTTATCTAAGGAAAGCTTTGTAAAGGATATTCTCATTGATAAATTAAATGCAAAATCTGTTTTTGTAGGATTTAATTTTTGTTTTGGTTGTAATAAATCTGGAAATTCTGAACTATTAAAGAAGGAATTGGCTCAATTTAATTCTGAATGTCATATCATAGATCCTGTAAAAGATGAAAATAATAATATTGTATCAAGTTCATCTATAAGGCAGATTATAAGAACTAATGACATTCCATTAGCAAATAAACTTTTAGGTAGAAAATTGTCTTTTTCTGGAAAAGTAGTGCATGGCGACCATAGAGCTACAGAAATGGGTTTTCCAACTGCTAATTTACTATTGGAAAATTCTTATAAATGTTTACCACCTAATGGGGTTTATGCTTGTTATGTTGATACTACAAATGGCACTTTCCCTTCTATAGTTAATATAGGGTATAGACCTACTTTTAACAAGAATACCCATCTTTTAGAAGCTCATTTATGTAATTTTAACGGTGATCTCTACGGTAAAGAAATAAGAGTCAGATTTTTAAAAGCTATGCGTCCAGAAATTAAATTCCCAAGTATGGGTGCTTTAATTGCACAAATAGAAAAAGATCGTCAAGCTTTCTTATCTTCTTTGCCTCAATAATATATTTCTTTAAGACTTTCAGTACATAAAATAATTTATAAAAAGCTTAATAGATAACAAAGTTAGATAAAAAATATAAACTTTTAGAGATAAATGGAGTATCATTAAAAAAGATAAATACTTTTATGGAGATTTATAATGTTTAAGAAACTAGCTGCATTAGGACTCTGTATATTACTCTTTTCTTCTGTTAGTTATGCGGATCCTTTCGGAGAAGTGTGTATTACTCAAGAAGAAACTACTTCAGATAAAGGCTTAGAAACTAGCGATATTTCAACAGATGTTGTTGAAAAAACAGATGACTCTGATAAATCTGACAAAGCTGAAGAAGCAAATAAGACGGACGAAAAAGAAGAAAAGCCTTCTTCTGATTCTAATAAAGGTACTAGTAGATATACTGTAGTTCCTGGTGACTATCTTATCAAAATTGCTAAGAATAAACTTGGTGATGGTGGAAGATGGCGCGAAATAGTAGAACTTAACAAAGATAGATATCCATCATTAATAACCAATCCTAATTTAATTTATGCTGGATGGGAATTTGTTCTTCCTGGTGGAAGCAGCAGTTCTAGCTCTTCAAGTAGTTCTTCAAGCAGCTCTTCAGATAGTAGTTCTAGTTCTAGCTCAAGTTCAAGTTCAAGCTCTTCTTCTGATAATAGTACACCAGCAAATCCATCTGCTGATGATCAACAATCTGTAAGTTCAGGAAAAGCTCCAAAAAGAGCCGTAGATAATCCATCTGGTGCTCCTTCTCTTAAGACTCAAGGCTCTCCAAGTGGCTCTGGTATTAATGGCAAATCTCCTCAGTTCAAAGAATGGTTGAACTCAGCATTAGATTCTTATGGTGACTGGAATATGCCAGCTATAAAGAACCAGTATGGTCAGACAATAAGTGTTGAAATGTATGTAAAAGGTATATTGTTTATTGAATCTAACTGTACTCAGAGAAAGAGTGATGGTAGCTTGGTTACTAGTTACTGTGGAGCAATGGGCTTTATGCAATTAATGCCAGCAACAGCTCAGGAACTTGGTGTTGATGCTACAGATCCAAAGCAGAATCTTGCTGGTGGTGTTAAGCTCTTCCAAAAGATTTTCAGCGGAAATTACGGTTCAGCTGGTAAAGCAACAGGTGTTGACAAGCTTATGTTAGTTGCTTGTAGCTATAATGCAGGTCCATGGTCTAAATTGGTTAAAGGCTCTTGGCAAGATCTCAAGAATACAGGTTCTTCTGTTCAGGGTTACGGTATAAAACTAAAAATGTGTTTAGGCTTAGAATTAACTGCTGACGAAAGAACATATGCTCAAAACCATATGACTGGCGGACAAAATGTTGATACCTATGCAGCCAATTGTTATGCTACTGCTCAAGGTTATGGACTCTAATTAAAGGGTAAAATAAGGGAAATATTATTTTATAATGATATTTCCCTTATTTTTTAGTATAAAAGGGAAAAACATTAAAAAATATGTTAGTATTTCATTTATACATTGGCTTAATTTAAGGGTAAAGGAGTAAATAGTGAAAAAATACTCTTTAAAATTTATTAAGATGAAAAAGTTATTAATTTTATTAGCTTTTACAATGTTTTCTTCATTAGCATATTCCGAATCCAGCCCTTTTGGTGGTGACGTCACAATTAAAGATGAAGAACAATCTAAAATAAAAGATACTTCTAGTATAAAAATAAAGGAATCTAGTATTGCCAAAGTTGCCGGTATAGAAAAAGTTAAAGAAGGTTATCCGCTTGAAGGTAAGATTGTACAAGACAATTTAAGATTGAGAACCTGGCCTTGGGGTGCTGTAGTAGGTAAGTATTCTAAAGGAACAAGCTTAAAAGTTCTAGGAGAATCTGGTGAATTTTATCTTGTTGAAGTTGATGGTCAGCAAGGTTATATGCATAAAAGCTATATAAGTACCTCTAAGGAAGCTGCTTCTTTGAAGACCCCGTCATATCCAGGCGATACAAGAAATGGTGGCTATATAATGCTGGAAGAAGGCGTAGAAGCTTCTAACAATGGGGAAAAACAATTAGAAAACAATGATAATACTAATACAAATCCTTCTTCCAATAATAATACTACTGTAAAACCATCCACTGATGACAAAGAATTAGTAGCTTCAGGAAAAGCGCCAAAGAGAGCCGTAGACTCTCCAACAGGTGCTCCTGCTCTTCATTACCAAAGTGCTCCAACAGGCTCTGGTATAAACACTAAGTCTCCTGAATTCAATGACTGGTTTAAAAGTGCTATTGACACTTATGGCGACTGGAATATGCCAGTTATTAAGAATAAATATGGTCAGACCATCAGTGTTGAGATGTATATGAAAGCTATCTTGTGGATAGAAACTGGAGGAACTCACCGAAAAAGCAATGGTCAAGTAATTGGAAATCCTCCTAATGGAGCTCAGGGTTTTATGGCATTAATGCCAGCGGCTGCTAAGGGACTTGGAGTAAACGCTGCAGACCCCAAAGAAAGTCTTGCCGGTGGTTGTAAGCTATTCCAGAAATTTTTTAGTGGTACTTATGGTCCTGCTGGTAAAACTTCAGGAATTGACAAGCTTATGTTAGTAGCTTGTAGTTATAATGCTGGTCCTTGGTCTAGCTTGGTAAAAGGTTCTTGGCAAGACCTTAAAAATACTGGCTCATCTGTCCAAAGCTATGGTATAAAATTAAAATGCTGTCTTGGATTAGAATTGACAGAAGATGAAAGAACTTATGTTAAAAACAAAATGGCTGGTAGCCGTTCTGTTGAAGCATACGAAAACGAACAATACTCTTATTCACAGGGTTTAGGTCTATAAGGAAGAATAAAATGAATAAATTGCTTAAGATTTTTTTTACTGTTCTCTTAGTAATCAT
>CAMJNS010000098.1 GCA_946407375.1 uncultured bacterium | reverse complement strand
ATTTAGAAGCAATTCTACCTCTTTTAAACGAAGCGTTGGCAAAGGCTGATAAGAAACTTACTGATATAGATCAGATTGCTGTAACTGCAGGTCCTGGCTTATTAGGCCCTTTGCTTGTAGGTTTGACAACAGCAAAAGCTCTTTCTTGGTATCTAAAAGTCCCGCTGATTCCTGTTAATCACATAGAAGCTCACTTGACCGCTGCTTTTTTAACTGCAGAACAGCTTCCAGAATACCCTTTTTTAGGGCTTATTGTTTCAGGTGGTCACTCTAATCTTGTTTATGCAACAGGTCCTAGAGATTTTGAAGAATTAGCCCACACTCTTGATGACGCTCCAGGTGAACTTTACGACAAAGTTTCAAGACATTTGGGCTTGGGTTACCCTGGTGGCCCTATTATTCAGAAAACCGCTGAAGGTGGCGACTGTAAAAGATATAAACTTCCTAAACCAATGTCTGGCAAAGGTTTCGTATTCAGTTTTAGTGGTTTAAAAACCGCCGTAATGCGTATTATGGAAAAAGAAGGCGATGCTCTTAATATGACTGACCTTTGTGCAAGTTTACAGTATACGGTAGCTGAAACATTAGCTGAAAAAGTTGAGCTAGCCTTAAAAGAAAGAAATCCTAAAGTATTAGCTATGGCTGGCGGGGTTGCGGCTAATAAAATTTTACGTGAGAGAATGCAGAAGATTGCCGACAAGCACAAAATCAGACTGCTTCTTCCTACTATTCATCTCTGTACCGATAATGGTGCTATGGTTGCAGCTCATGGTTTCTTAACTTCGAAACTTGCTCCAGAAAACAGTATTATGGTCAATGCCTCTGCTAACTGGGAAATGGGACAGCCATATAACTTTTAGGGTGTAGAAAGAGCCAAGCTTCGCTTGGCTCTTCTGCTCTAATGCTCTTTAACTCTATTATTTATAGCTTTTCCCTCGCTCGAAAATAATTTTAACAATAGTAATTAATTAGATGGAAATACGATTTCCACTTTTCTGTTATCTCTTTACTTCTAGCTTCAATAATATCCATAATATATCTTAATTGTCTTTTAGGAATTTTAGAATCGTTATTGGCTAATAAACATTTTTCTGTTTGGGTTATCCAAATTTTTGTAGCATTTTCTGTTGGAACTCCGAGAGCAACATGAACGTGAATTGGCTCTAATGGAATGGTTTCGTTAGATCAAAAATATATTATGTAATTGCCAATTTTAAAAATTTGCGGCATTTTCAAAACCGCCTTCTCTAGCAAGAGATATTATAATATGAGCTGTCGACTTTAATAATTCTTGAAAAGATTTTATTTCTTCTTCCGAAAAACCATTGATGTTTTTCCATTCATAAGCTGGTAAGTAACATTCAGCAGAATTAAAACCTCCCCAAATAGGCTTTTCAAAATAAACCTTTACTATTTCTTTATTGTTTTCTATATAAGCTTCTGAATGAACTATTTCAGTTTTGTCATTTAACGTCATAAATGGATACATCATAATTGGCAACCTCCAAAGTAAATTTTATCATAAAACTCTATTTTGAGAAATCGACAATTTCAAATTTTGGTTATGATTAGTTTTATTGTGGTTTATGCTCTATTTAATCGAATTGTTTAGACAGTGTTGAACAAATTCAGTGGATTTTATAAATAAGGTTTAAAATCTAATAAACCTACTATGTAAAACAGTTGAAAGCATATAAACTCCCTGTTCTGTAAAAACAAATGGAAGTTTTCTTACCCCACCTTCTTGTCCTTGAAAATAATTTACATTTCGTGAAATCACAATTTGTGATTTCACGAAATCAAACTCTTCTCGAGTAAGTTGAAACATAAAATCGTCGGGGAATCTGCTGATATTACGCTTTACTTGTTGATTTAAAGATCTGACTTCATATCCATAAATCTCTGCTAAATCACTGTCAAGCATAACTTTAACACCACGAACAACGAAAATCTTATTTCTCAAATCCTTCTCACTAAGTATTTTTAATTCATTCTCAATTTGTTGCTACCCTTTTTGAATTTTCAATAAGATATTTTTTATTATATAACAATTTCATTCTTACCAAGAGAATAACCTTTGTTTTCTTTTGCTTGTTTAAGACTTAATTTCAACATTGAATTAAACTCTTCGTCGGTCATTTCATCTCTTGCTTTGGGTCTATTATTTAGAGATAATCTGAATGGTAAGCTTTGAGTTATGATTATTTGTTTATAGAGCATATTGATTGCTGTAGAAACTGGAATACCTAATTGCTCAAGAATTTTTTCGGCTTGTTCTTTTACACTTGGCTCTACACGAGCTAATACATTTGCTGTTTTAGTTGCCATAATTTGAACCCTCCACTACTATTTTAAAATTTGTATAACAAAACGCAATACGTTTTAAACTTTTTCTAAAAAACTCAATGTTAATTTTACAAATTTATATTGAGTTAAATTCAAGTTATCGTTGCAGATTTTGTTAAAAGTTAAAAAACTGCAACGATAACCCAAGAATAACTGAGTGAAAGTTCTGCGATTATCAAAAAATGAAATAAAAGAAGCAGAATATATTTTCTCTAACCCCTGCTTGGAGCAAAATTTCAGGCGGGGGGTTGTTCGTTGAGAAGCAAACTATTGCTACGAAATCAGCCACCTCAGTCACTTTGTGCCAGCTCCCCCACCATTCATTGGGGAGCATCGCCTCAACAATACAGAACTCTTCCTACCCTTATAACAAAGAAATTATGCATATTTTGAGTTTTCGAACAATAATATTTATTGGCTACACATCTGTCATAAAAAGTATAGCGTATGGGCTTTAGCTCTGAAAGTGTAAGCGTAGTTATTGTTGTTGGTAGTTATTTTAGGAAAGCTATAAGTTATAAGTTCTAAGCTACAAGCCAGAAAAAGTCATTACTAAAATGACTGGCTTATAGCTTGAAGCTTAAGGCTTTCAGCTTATATAAAAACAACAAAAACCAACTACAATAACTACAAAATAAATAGACTACGAAAAATTAATAATAATTATTTAGCTAATTTCGAGTTTTAGGACAAGCTCCGCACAGCCTCTAGAAGTGAGGAATTAGGAATTAAAAAATACAGTCTTTTTTCCCTTTTTGAAATAGATTTTATCTAAAAAAGCTATTCAATAATTAGTTAAACTTTGTTAAAATAACTACAAAGGGGAAAAACTTATGACGACTGAAAAAATTAAAATACTTGACGGTGAAGTAGTTAACCGTATTGCTGCTGGTGAAGTAGTGGAGCGACCAGCCTCGGTCGTCAAAGAACTTATAGAAAACGCTATTGATGCAGGTGCTACTAAAATTGAGGTAGAAATAAAAGAAGGCGGTCAAAAATCAATAGAGATAACCGACAATGGCGAGGGAATGACTCCTAATGATGCTCTGTTAGCCTTTATGCCTCATGCTACCAGCAAAATTTCTACTGATGAAGATTTGGAATATATTTCTACTTTAGGCTTCAGAGGTGAAGCTTTGCCGTCTATTGCTTCTGTATCTCATATTACATTATCTACCCATAGTGATGGAGAACCTACAGGCTGTAGAATAACACTTGACGGTGGCAAAATAAAAGGTCCTGAACCTGATGCCTTCCCAAGAGGAACAAGAATTATTGTTAAAAATCTTTTTTACAATACACCTGCTAGAAGAAAGTTCTTAAAAAGTCCTGGGGTAGAAATGTCTCAAATCTCTGATATAGTCTGTCACTATATGATGGGATACCCCGAAATTGCTTTTAAGTTTACAAAAAGTAATATAAAAATTACTTCCTCGAATGGTTCAGGTAATTTGCTAGATGCGGTTCTTGCCGTATACGGTCCAGAAGTCGCTAAAAGCCTCATTCCTTTAAAAGAACCTCCATCTCTAGCAAATAGTGGAATGTCTCTTAAAGGCTATATTTCACCGCCTAATCAGGCAAGACCCTCTTCACGCTATACAACAACTCTTATAAATAGACGTGTAATAAAAGCCAAACTCTTGAATCAAGCTATTGTCAGAGCCTGTTCTGCTTTTTTCCCAAAAGGGAAATACCCTGTTTTGATATTAGATTTGAGGGTTCCACCAGAATTGATAGATGTTAATGTTCATCCTCAAAAGACTGAAATACGCTTTAAAGATGAACGATGGGTTTTCGCAATAATCTGGGAAGCGATACAGACCAGCCTTTCTGGTTTGAAGATGGTTTCTTCTCCAATTCAGCAATCTGGAACCCAAACTTCAATGGATTTTCAGCCTGAATTAGATCCAAGTATTGAAACAAAAACCATTGAACTTCCAGACGATAGCACTTCTTCAATGTTTACACCAGCTCCTGGTTTTAAACTTCCTGATTCATATAGAAATATGCAGAGTTCTGTTTCTCAGTCTGGTAATCAGTTTTCGCAGCAGATACCAAGTCAGAATTCTTCTTCAAATTATGAAAACAGAGTTTTTGACTTAAATGAAAATGCTCAAGAAACCTTTAATTTAACCAGACCAACGACCCAGAACTCATCTGTTAGTGCTTTTGCACCTGTTTTGAAGCTTTCTAGACCTAAGATTTTGGCTCAGATGAAAAATACCTATTTGCTAGGTGAAGACGATGAGGGGCTGTTTATTGTCGATCAGCACGTAGCTCATGAAAGAGTCTTATTTGACCAGCTTGTTAAAACCTATAAAGACAAGCCTATAACAGCGCAACCACTTCTTTTCCCTGTTCCATTAAAGCTTTTGCCCTCAGAAAGATTGCTGATTAAAGAACAGATTAAACAAATAAAAGCTCTGGGCTTCTCTGTTGAACAAGAAGAAGACGGTCTATTTTATGTGACCACTGTTCCTGTAACAGATAAAAAGACCAATGATAACCAAAGCATTCAAAATTTGCTTTCTGAAGTTTTGAATGGTTGGGAAGGTCGTTCTATTGCAGAAATTAAAACAGACCTGTTAAAAACTATGGCTTGTAAAGCGGCAATTAAAGCTGGTGACCCTTTGACTCCAGCAGAATGGAATTCTTTGCTAGACCAGCTTTTAAAGACTGATAACCCCTTTACTTGCCCACATGGTCGCCCAATTGTTCTTCGCCTTTCTACAAGGCAGATAGAAGTTGGCTTCCTTAGAGTATAAATTATGGCTGAAACCGATAATAAAAAACTGGTTTTAGCAATTCTTGGTCCTACCGCCTCTGGTAAAACTTCTGTTGCACTTAAAATCGCAAAAGAAAATAACGGAATCATTATTAATTGCGATTCCAGACAGATTTATCAGGAAATGCTAATAGGCACAGCTTCTCCTACTGAAAAAGAAAAAAGCATAGTTGAACATAGATTGTTTAACTTTCTTTCACCCAATATGCAGTTCAATGCTTCTGATTATGCTAAATTGGCTACTGATGAAATTAGAAAAGTCTGGTCTGAATCAAAATTGCCAGTTTTAGTTGGCGGAACAGGCTTTTATTATTCAGCGGTTTCAGAAGGTTTGGGCGAGGCTGGCAGTGATTCTGCTTTAGCAAAACAGCTTCAAGAGGAATTAGAAGAAAAAGGTTTGCCCTATATGGTTGAAAAGCTTAGAAAGCTTGATTCTGAAGCTGTTGAAACTATAGATATAAACAACTCTCGAAGGGTTTTAAGGGCTATCGAAGTGGTGATGACCACTCATAAGCCTTTTTCTCAGAATAAACCAGTGCCATTGTTACCAGATGCAGAGTTTAAGCCTATTGTTGTAACTAGACCAAGAGAGATTCTTCATGAAAGAATCGCTTTAAGAGTTAATCAGATGTTCGAAGAAGGTCTAGAAGAGGAATTTAAGCATATTGTAGAAAAATATGGCAAAGATGCTGCCGCTTTGAGTTCGATTGGTTACAGGGAATGGCTAAATTGTTTTGAAGAGAAAAAGGATTTATTAAAAATTGAAGGAAATGGATTGCCACCCCATCTGAATATGGCTCGCAATGACGATTTTAATAAATGTTTTTCAGATGATGATATAAAATCTATTAAGGAACAGATTATTATTCATACTAGGCAGTATGCAAAACGTCAGGAAACCTGGTTCAGAAAGAAGCCTGGCGTGCCCTTCGTTGAGCCAGAGGATATATCTCTAAATCTTCAATTTTACCACTAATATTTACTTTTTCTAATGCCTCCACTAGACAGTATGGCAAAAACTAATATTGAAGTAAAAACAAAAAAGTTTGCTTGTACACAATTTTTAAACCTTTTTTGTTTTTAGATGGTATAATTAAATAATTAGGAGTGAAAAATAGCTATGAAAAATAATTTTTCTTATACCTTGTTAATTTTAGCATCTTTATTGGTTTTTAATGGTTCTAATAATCTTTGTTATGGATCTCCATTTGATGGTGATGTAGTCATTGAAAAAGAAGAAGCTGTTGGAACTAAAAAGATTTCTGAAGATAGCAAAAGTAGTTCTTTAAAAACTTTTGGAGTAAGTGTCAAGAAAACTTATAAAGCAGTTACCGAAAAAGCCTCTAGTATAAAAGATGCTATTGTAAATAAAGTTGGAAATGTAAAAGATAAGATTAGTTCTGCTTTAAAAAAGAAGGATTCATATATAAACGAATCTATCTTTTTGCCAGGTCATGAAAGTAAAGAAATGGTTTGTCAGGGGATAGCTTATTTACCTAGTAAGGTTATGGATGCTAAAGAACAAGTAAACCCTGGTTATTGTCAGTATGTTCTTTTATCCTATTACCCCAAAAATAGTAGTCAGCCTTCACAGATTGTAGTTATAGACAGAAAAACTGCTAAGCCAGTAAAACGTTTCCCTTTATATAAGAGTAACGGCAGTGCATATACTGGTCACGCTGGCGGAATAGCTGTTGCTGGTAAGTATTTGTGGGTTGCTTCAGGCAATAAAATATTTGGTTTTAGTGCTCAAGACATAATTGATTTTATAGGAAATACCAAAACAAAAGCTTCTGCTGTTAAAGGACTTCCAAAAAGTTTAGATAAATTGCCAGCTAAAAAACTTACAGCTTTAAAAACCTATTCTGTAGATAGTAAGGCTAGTTATGTAAGTTTTGATGGAAAATATATTTGGGTTGGTGATTTTACAAAATCATCTGCTAGTGATTATAAACCCGTTAAACATCATAAAGTTATGGGAAGAAATTGCTGGATAGCAGGTTATCTTGTAGATTCTAATGGATATCCTACTTCTAAGACAGAATATACCTACAAATCCGGTAATGACAAATATACAGTTCATAAACCAGATGCAGTTATAGCTATGCGTGAATCTGTTCAGGGTATGGCTATTTGTGGAAACTATGTCGCATTAACAACTTCTTATGGAGCCGCTAATTCCAAATTGGCTGTTTATGATAATCCTTTAAAGACAGATAGCACAAAAATTACATATAAACCAGAAGGACAATCCAAAAGCTATTCTGTAAAAGCCTGGGAACTTGCAGATAAAAAGAATTGGGTAAATACTGTTACATTAGCTGCTGGTGCAGAAGACTTAGAATATGATGGCGAAAATCTTTATGTAACTTTTGAATGTTCATCTAAAAATTATAAAACTAGATGGAGTTTAAAACCTTCTGTTAAAATAATTGATGATTTTTATCTGATTAATCCAAAAAAAGTAGCTACATCAAAATAACTTAATAGAATAGAGTTTAATAGCAAAATAAAAGGCTTTAAGTTTCATATGAAACTTAAAGCCTTTTATTTTTACCTAATAGTAACTTACTTTTTGGTTAAACCACCACTGCGACCATATTTTGCATGGGCGTTAGTGAATTCGTCTGATGCCATAGCACCAGTAATTGAAATTTCACCAGCAAGAACAGTAGCAGCAAGAATTTCAGCAAGTTTCTTGGCTTTGCCAGGACCAGCACATTGCATGATTTCTAAGCACTTCTTCTGTGTTGGAAGTCTGGTTCCGCCACCGACTGTACCTACCATTATGTCTGGTAAAGTTACACTTACTTGTAGAGCACCGTCTATTAGCTTCATATAGGTTACACCACAAGCAGATTCTGCAACACAGGCTGGGTCTTGACCAGCGGCGATATAAACTGCTGCAAGCATATTGGCGTAATGAGCTTGAACTCCGTAAGAATGAGCCTGTAATGAGGTAATCATAGTTAATTCGCCAAGTCTGATGATTCTTTCAGGAGTTGTGTGCAAGAACTGTTTAACTATATCTGCTGGAATTCTTACTACAGCAACAACTTTCTTTCCACGATTTCTAGTGAAGTTAACTGCGTTAACTTTCTTATCGCCAGAAAGGTTGGATTCTAAGAACCAATCATAAATAGAACCATCATAAGCATTGAGGATGTATTCTATAGCAGCTCTTGTAGCTATTGTTGTCATATTCTGACCAGAAGCATCACCAGTAGAAAAGACCATTCTTAATACTAACTGAGTGCCTATTGGATATTGTTCTATTGTTAGAAGCTTACCAAATTTAGTTGTTGCATCTGCAGCTTTTTTAATTCCTGCAAAATTGTTATTAATCCATTCAGAAAATTTTTCCAAATCTGAAAGAGCTGCAAATTCAAATACTGGAGTTCTAATCAAGTTATCTTCCAATATTCTTACTTCAGCACCACCAGACATGGTTATAATCTGACAACCACGAGCAACAGAAGAAACAAGAGCTCCTTCAGTTGTGGCTAATGGGACATAGAAATCTCCATTTGCTTCTTGACCTTTGATTTTTAAAGGTCCACAAATACCTATTGGTAATGTCACAAAGCCTGCAAAACCTTCGATATTTCCACAATAGGCTTCTGGGTCATCTGGTTTAGGTAAAGCAAAATTTTGATTACCGGTGTATTTTCTGATGAATTTTTGTCTAGCTTCTATTGCATCCAAAGAATAATCTAATAGAGGAGGCATGTCTTCATTTGTAGCTGTTTCAGAACGGCTAACTTCTGACATTTTACTAGTATCAACTTTAGTTGCTAGGAATGAGAACAAATCATCAAAAGTTTCTACTGAACTGCCTATAAGTTCTTTGAAAGAGATACCGAAACGCTTTTCAAGCTTGAGAAGCATTGCTATGATTCCGAGAGAATCAAGCTGTATAAAAGAATCTAATCTAGTTGTAAGCTTAATCTTGTTATAATCAGCTTTTAAGAAACTAGCTATTTCCTGTCTGAATTCTTCAAAAAGCTGTTCGTTTCTTGGCTGAGAGCTTATTTCTTCCTGTTTTGGGCCAACTTCTGCTGGTTTGTGTTCTTTTCCGCTTAATGCTTCTGCTAATTCAAAACGTTTAACTTTTGCACTTGCAGAACGGGGAAGAGGTGAACCAAGCATGAAAATCTTTCTGATTTTTTCTGGTTCTGGCCAATCTTGAGTTTTAGCTCTTAAATCAGCTTCTACAAATTTCAAAACATCTTCTGAAGCTTTTCCTTCAAATACACCTTTTCTTGGAACAAAAGCAAATGCAGGAACTTCTAGACCGTCTAGCATAATGCCGAAAATAGAGTATTCTTCTGCATATTTAAGTATTCCTAAGCGAACTTCAAGTTCATCAGGGTAAACATTTACACCTGAGCCAGAAATGATTACTTCTTTAGCTCTTCCGCGAATATAGATAACTTTATTTTCATCTATATAGGCTAAATCGCCAGTTTTAAAGTAACCGTCTTCAAATAAGGATTGGTCTACTTCGGGCTGATTGTAAATGCCTGAGAGAAGGGTGGGGGAAGAAACTAATAGTTCACCAACACCATCAACAGGATTGCTTAATTTTACTTTAACAACATCTAATGGCTTACCAATAGATTCAGGAGGACAATCACCTTCATTGAATATAATACCAGCAGCAGTTTCGGTCATGCCAAAACCTTGAGAGATTTTAACGCCTTTGCTTGCCAAGAACATTATAGTTTTTGGATTCGGAGCTGCACCACCAACGATTAGTTCGACTGGAGGCAGTCTGAAATCTGGATTTTGCATAAAAGATAATGCTAATAAATCACAGAGTCTTGGAACTGCAAGTAAGAATCTTGACTGGTACTTGATTATTAAACCGAACATTTCAGCTGGATTCAGAGTGTTGCATAAAATGATGGTTGCGTGCCAGAATAAAGGAGCTATACCTGAGTCTACTAGAGCAAAAACATGGCTATATGGAAGAATAGTAACTATTCTGTCTTTGGCTTCGCAATGAACTAAGTCTTTGGCTATTCTTGCTGATTCAATAAATGCTCTGTGACTGAGCATGATACCTTTTGGTCTGCCAGTTGTACCAGAAGTATACATTAAAGCTGCTATATCATGAGCTTTAACTTCTCTATTAGCTGGTGTATGAGAAGTACTATTTCCCTTAACTAAAATTTCAAATTCATCTTCAAATATAAATTTAGCTTTGTAATCATCTGGTATTAATTGGCTAAATCTCTGCGAATACTTTCGCATTATTATAATTACAGCAGGTTTACTGTCTTCTAATACAGATTTGAATCTATCTAAGGCAGTATTCCCATCTAATGGAACAGCAATTTTACCTGAACCTGCAATACCTATAAAAATAGGCATCCAATAAAGATGGTTTTCTGTAACCATGAGGATTCTTTCACCTCTGGCTATGCCAACCTTATTAAGTATATCTGCTATTTCCTGTGATTTGTTTTCGACTTCTTGATAAGTTAATTTTGTAACATTACCGTTCTGTTCTTGTATAATAGCATCTTGATCAGCAATTTCACTGATATTCTGGATTTTAAGAGTATCTCCAAACATGGAAAATAAAGCACCCCTATTACAAACAAATTTTTGATAGATTATATCAGAATTTTTCTAGTTTTGCTGATATTTTTTTATGTATGTGCCTTTTTTCACAAAGCTTTGCTGTTAATTATACAGGGCAAACGCAAACTTTTTTCGTTTGTAGTCTATATTTATAATACGTCATTGCAAAAGGCTGTGCGAAAAATAATCTTTTTACCCAAATTAGATTATATTTATTGTCTACACATTTGTCATAATAAGTATA
>CAMJNS010000097.1 GCA_946407375.1 uncultured bacterium | reverse complement strand
TATTTTTAATTGCTTTAGTTCGATTTAGCGGTTTCTTTTTAATAACTCCAGTTTTTTCGGACAATATGGCTCCTACAAGAGTAAAAGCCGGTCTAAGTGCTCTTTGTTCTGTGCTTATTTTACCTCATCTAATAAAAACAACAGTTCTTCCTAACTTAAGTGTTGTTGGATATGGCTTTATGGCAATAAAAGAGCTTGCTTTAGGTTTTATGTTAGGTTTTATTGTTTTATTTTTAAGTTCTGCACTGAGAATGGGTGGCAATCTAATAGGTATGCAAATTGGTTTTTCTTATGCACAGGTTGCTGATCCAGGTTCTAATCAGAGTGTAGGTATTATTTCAGAATTACTACAGCTTGCAGGTTCTTTACTATTTTTGTTTTTTAATGGACATTTAATCATTTTAAAATCGTTCTTTCAAAGCTTTTCTATGGTGCCTCCCGCTGGTTTAATATTAACAGACAGTGTTATCGAAGAGGTATTATTATATAGCAGAATGATTTTTATTTGCGGTTTACAGATAGCTATGCCAATAATTGCCGTAGTTTTAGTTGGTGACGTAGCTTTAGGAATTATTGCACGAACAGTTCCAAAAATGAATATTTTCCAATTAGGTTTTGCTGTAAAAATCATTGGTGGTCTGATCGTTATTTATTTCTTTATTAACTGCCTTGCAGACGTTATTAAGCACCTTCTGGAATTAAGTTTAGAAGAAGTTATGCTCGTTTTAAAACATTTAGGCGGTGCATAATGAGAGAAAGAAACTGGATTGCCACGCCTACGGCTCGCAATGACGATTATATCCATAAAATAGATAATTATATTACCATTTCTGATATTCCTTTTGACTTGCAGATGTTTGCAGGTGAAAAGACAGAAGAAGCCACAGAAAAGCGTAAGAGAGACGCTATTCAGGAAGGTAACGTAGCAAAATCCCAGGATCTAGGTTCTGTAATAATTTTGCTAGCTGGTTTTCTTATGCTCCGTGCATACGGCGAAAACATGTATAGCCGCTGTGCTGATTTTATGCGGTACTCTTTTAGCTATTCTATGCACTCCTCTTTTACTTTTGATGAAGCTTTGATTTTATTGAATCAATTTATAACTGTTTCTCTAATAGTTTGTTTGCCTTTTATGTTAGTTATTTTAATTGCTGCTGTTTTTTCTAATGTTATACAAGTAGGTTTCCTTTTTCGCTTTGATCCTATGACTCCAAATTTCGATAGAATGAATCCTGTTTCTAATATTCAAAATATGTTTTCTTGGAGATTAGTTGCTGAGCTGGTTAAGTCAATTTTAAAAATACTTATAGTTGCATACGTTCCTTATTCAACCATAAAAGAAGAATTAAATGAATTTATTGGCTTTGTTAAGGCTAATCCTTTGCCATCTTTTGGAAAAGTATTAGATGTTTGTTATGCAATGGGAATTAAAATTATTTTAATATTTTTAGTATTAGCTATTGCAGACTGGTTTTTCCAAAAGTGGCGTCACGACGAAGGCTTAAAAATGTCAAAAGAAGATATAAAAGAAGAACATAAACAACAAGAAGGAGACCCACACGTTAAACAAAAAATTAGAGAAAGACAAAGACAAGCTTCTGCACGCCGTCAGATGGAAGAAGTTCCAAAAGCCACTGTTGTAGTGACTAACCCGACTCACATTGCTGTTGCAATTAAGTATATTCCAGGAGAAATGAATGCACCGTTAATTGTTGCTATGGGTGCTGGCTTAATCGCGCAAAAAATAAAAGAAATTGCAAGAGAAAATGATGTGCCAATAGTTGAAAATAAGCCTTTAGCAAGAGAAATGTATAAAAAAGCTTCTGTTGGTGACGAAATACCTCAAGAACTTTGGACAGCTGTAGCTGAAATTCTTGGTCAGATTTTCAGAGAAAAATATAGAAAAGCAGCATAAACTTAGAATTAGTAATTAGTAGTGAGGAGTTAGGAATTGTGCGAATATGAATAGAAGACCTTTAGAGAGATTAAAACTCAAAGTTTAAAACAGGGAATTGAGAATTAAAGAATATTCTTCAAAAGCAGGATTCTTACAACTAGATTTGTAACCATACCTACAGCAACGTCATCTGCAACTATTCCTTTCCCACCATTAAAGGTTTGGAAAATTGAAATAGGGAAGGGTTTAAAAAAGTCTAATATTCTGAAAAGCAGGAAAGCAGATACAATAACTGTCAGATTAGCTTCCCAAAGTCCAAATAGAGCAACCCACATTCCAGCAGTTTCATCTATTACTATTTCTACTGGGTCTTTGGTTTCGTCTATATCTTCCATCGCTTGAGAAACAACAATAGCAAATACTATGAATGCAACCAATAACAAACCTTGTAACCATAGATTCAAATCTTTGGTTATCAAAAAGAACACTATGCCAGGAAGACTACCAAAAGTTCCCGGATATTTTTTTATATACCCAAGATAACAGCAGGAGCCAAGAAGTCTAATCAATCTTTTGGCTTCAGGTCTATTTTTCCAAGAATTGTTTGTTCTTTCTAAAGTAGTCATATCCAGAATAAATAGTTGCTATGGCTGCAACTCCCATTAAAAAATATATCACATATCCATAATAAAGATTAAATGAATTTAAATATTCTTTTAGGTTATTTGTTTCTAAAAGTATACGAATACTAATGAAACAAAGGGCTGTGATTATTGCAAGAAGCTGGGTTACGGTTTTAAATTTTCCTGCATTAGAAGCTGCGATAACCACTCCTTTTTCTGCACAAATCAATCTTAGACCTGTAACAGCAAACTCTCTTGCAATGATTATTACTGTTACCCAAGCGGAAGTATAGGATATTTCTCTATAGGCGACCATTACGACTAGAGCAGCCGAAACCAATAGTTTATCAGCTATGGGGTCGATAAATTTCCCAAAAGTGGTAATCATATTATATTTTCTAGCTAAATAACCATCAAAATAATCGGTAATCGCTGCTATTATAAATATAACTGTAGCAATGATTTTTCCCCAATCAGAAACAAGCGAATTTCCTGGGGCTTGCCATAAAAAAGCAAACATAAATAGCGGTATAGCTATTACTCTTGCTATGGTCAATTTTGTTGCTAGATTCATTTTATTATTTCTGCTTTAAAGTCATAAGCATCGGCATCTGTAATTCTTACTTTTATAATGTCGCCGGGCTTGACTCCTCTTGCTTTTTCTATTGTTGTTATATTGTCTACTTCGTAGGCATCATAAATTGTTCTACCTGTAGCTGTTTCATTCTTTGAAACTTCATCAATTATAACACTGATTTCATTTCCAATCAGCTTTTTATTTCTTTCTTCAATAATTAGTTGTTGAAGAGTCATTAATTGGTCAAGACGAGATTGTTTTGTCGTTTCTCTGACTTTATGAGGCATAGAATAAGCGGGAGTATTTTCTTCAGGAGAATACATAAAAGCACCAACTCGGTCTAATGGGTATTCTTCAATAAAATTAATTAGTTTGTCAAAATCTCGCTTTTGTTCTCCAGGAAAGCCAACTATAAAGGTAGTTCTGATTATCCCATTTGGGTAATTTGCACGTATATGCTTTATTAAGCTTATCATGTGCTCTGGAGTCGTATGACGATTCATAGCTTTTATTAGTTTTGCAGAAATATGTTGGAACGGAATATCGAAGTAGGGGAGAACTTTATCTATTGAAAAAATATCATCGATGAGTTTTGTTGTTAGTCCTCTTGGATGCATATAGTGTAGTCTAATCCATTCTACACCCTCTATTTTTGATATTTTTTTTAGAAGTGAGGGAAGCCGACAGATGCCATCTTTATCTGTTCCATATCTTGTGATGTCTTGAGCGACTACAGATATTTCCTTTGCTCCAGAAGAAACAAGATTTTCACAGTCTTTAATTATATCTGACTCTTTATATGAATAGTAATTACCTCTTATATAAGGAATAGCACAGTAAGCACATCTATTATTGCAACCTTCACCAATTTTTAGAATTCCTATATGTTTGGGATTGAAAAAACGACTGTTGTTAGAATAGTCTGGTTCTTTATAGGTTTTCCCGGCTAATTTGCATAACTTTGAAACTTCTTTAGGTGTAAGAAAATCAAATAAATAGTCAATTTCAGGAATCTGTTCTTCTATTTCTTTGTGGTATCTTTTAATAAGACAGCCAAAAACAGCTAATTTAATATTAGGAAGCTTCTTTTTTATGTTAATAGCTTCCATAATATTGCGTAAAGATTCTTCTTTCGCATCATTAATAAAGCCACAAGTATTAATCAATATTAAATCAGACTTTTCTGCTTCTTTTGCCCATTCCCAACCAGTAGCTTTAAATTCATTTGCTAAATGTTCTGAATCTGCAGTATTTTTTGAACAACCTAATGATATAATATGAAATTTCATGACTTTTTATTTTTCGTTAATTTTACTATTATTCGTTAATAATTGCTTAACTTAGAGATAAGGGATTAGGGGGTAGGGATTAGGGTATTGTTTTAGTTTTTAAACTAACAGACTTTTTTTGATTTATCGTTAGTTTATTTTATTAAACTTTTTTCTCTTATAATTCCTAATTCCTCACTCCTCACTCCTCACTCCTAATTCCTAATTCCTAATTATAAATTAGTCTCCCTTTGAACGTTCAATATGAATAATAGAACGTTGAGCATCTTTTGCCAAAGGTCCATTTGGATCTAGTTCAATAACTTTGTTATATTCTTCGCTTGCACGGTCAAACATATTCTTGACTCTGTATATACTTGCCAATCTGAAGTGTGCTTCTATATAGTTTGGATTAAGCTGAATAGCTTTGCGGTATTCCTGCATTGCTTCATTCTTCATATTGACATCGTAATTTTCGTTGTAAGCTTCACCAAGTTCATAGTGAGCTCTAGCATTGTTTTCATCAATTTTCAATGCTTTACGACAAATAGCAATAGCTTCATCATACATATGCTTACCGCTTATAGATTGTTTACTATAAACGAATTTAAGACCCCATAATGGCCAGAGTAGGGTATTCTTGCCAAGCATATCCGCAATCTTGAATTGATCGATTGCTTTTTCCTGTTCTTCTTCTGTAGGAGTGAAACCAATTCCAAGAGTAAGATATGCATAACCCAATGCAAAGTGTGACATAGCGTCTTGAGGATTTGCATCGACTTTTGCTTGGAAATCCCTAAGAACAACACTGAGCTGATGTTCTCTATCTTGTGATTTAGCAAGCATTTCTTTGCTAATATCAATAATCTTTATGTAATATTCACCATTTGCTGGATCTAATTCAAGTAATTGACGTAATTCAGAGATAGATTCTTGGAATCTTTGAGTAGATTGATACAAATCTGCTAACTTACTATGAACATAAACATTGTCTGGATCTCTTTCGAGAACTTTCTTGTAAATGTTTTCTACTTCTGGATACATTAGTTTTCTGTGATAAACTTTAGCAAGTTCAATCATTGCAAAAGTATTTTCACCATCTAACTGTAATACTTTTTCAAAGCATTCTATAGCCTGAGATATTGCTGTTTCTTCATCAACGGATTTATCTAAGCCTTTAGACAGGAACATTCCAAGTTCCATCCAGTCGCAGTAATTAGCAGAATTGGCAGTTGCTGTTCTAATTTCAGTATTGGTGTCTTCAAGTTCTTCTTTAGAACAGAAACCATTAAGCTGTTTAAATTTTAATTGTGTAATTAAATCAATACGAATTTCAAGGTTATCTGGGAAATATACTTTTGCTTGTCTTAATAATTCGACAGCTTCAACGATCTTACCTTTTCTGATATGTAATTTACCAAGTTTAAGCGGTAATTCTTTGTATTTTCCATTCGGGTCATTATTGATAGCTTGTTCGTATTCGAAAGCAGCTTCATCAAATTTACTCATTGATTCATAAAGAGTACCTAGTTTATATCTAGCTTCAAGATTGTGGTTGTCTAGGTCGATTACGCTATCATAATACATTATTGCAGTATCAATTTTGCCAGCTTTTTCTGCTTCAACAGCATTATTGAATGCTTCGTCTATTTCTGACTGGCGCTGTGATGCAGAGAGATTTGCGAAGAAGTCTGTTGCTTCTGTTAGACTTGGATCTAAGTCTATGACTTTCTGGAACCAAATCTTTGCATTTTCTACATCGCCGCGGTCTCGGTACATAATACCAAGTTGAAGAACTGGATCAACTTCAGAATCAACAACTTCATGAGCAGCTTGATATTTTTCAATTGCTTCATCAATCCAACCTTTTTCTTGGAATATTTGACCCAACATATATAGCCCTGTATAGTGATCTGGGCACATTCCAAGTAATTCTTGCAATTCAATAGAGGCTTCATCAGGTTGATTGAGTTTTAAATATGCTTGAGCAAGTGTTATATAGGTATCAAATTCTTCAGGCTTGATTTCTTTAGCTTTCTGGAGAGCTTCTATTGCTGCTTCATAGTTTTCTAAAGAAAGTTGTAAAGTACCAAGTTCAAACCAAGCTATATGATTATTAGGTTGTAATTTGATAACATTTTCATATTCTGTAATGGCGTTCTTAGACATACCTCTTTCAGAATATACTCTAGCTTGTTTAATACCTTCATTTGCTTGTTCATCTGTTTTAATACCAACTAATTTATTGTAATATTCCTTTGCTTGGACATGAAGAGGCTCTAAATCTAATACTTTGGTAAATTCTGGTAATGCTTGATCAAATTTATCCATGTTGTAGTAGGCTACACCAAGTTCAAAATGGGCAGGAACATGATTTTCATCTAGTTCTATTGCTGTCCTGATTTCAGTGAGACCTGCTTCAATCATAGATTCGTCATTGTAGGACTTACCCATGCTGACAAATATCTTTCCTAATTCAACATGAGCATCTTTGTTGTTGCTATCTTCTGCTATAACACCTTTGAAAGTCATGGTTGCCTGATCTATCATGTTGCTAATAGCGTAAACTTTACCAAGTTGGACTTTCGCAGCATAATTCTTTGGATTCTTCTTTATTATTGAAGTAAGTTCCATGATGGCCATTTCTTGGTCACCAGACTTAGCATAGGCTTCAGAAATAAGCGTACTGATTTCATCAGTATTAGGTTGACTTTGTCGAGCGTCAAGAAGAAGTTGAATAACTTGCTGATAGTCTCCAGTATCTCGGTATAATTTGGCAATTTCTACTGTAATTTCTGAATTCTGAGGAGCTACTACTCTAGCTTGAGCTAAGATTTCAAGAGCATCGTCATACATTTGCTGACTCTTATATATTCTTGAAATCTTAAGATATATTTCAATATTTTCAGGTTCAGATTGACGAAGTTCTTCAAGCTCATTAAGTGCTTCTTGTAGACAATTGTGCAAGAGATAAATATCAATAAGTTTATTGGTAAATTCAGGTGAATTTTCAGATATTTCTTTTGCTTTAGAAAGAATGTCCCGACCTTCTTCTGTTTCACCATTTTGTAATAACAGATTTCCTAATTCAAGATAAAGTCTAGGATCTGATGCTCCGAGAGAAACTGATTGTTTAAGGGCTTCAATCTGTTCTTGAGTTTTTCCTAAAGCTTTATATAAGTCACTCAAAGCCAAATTAGCTTTAAGATCTTCAGGATTCATGCTAAGAATTATTTTATATGATTCTATGGCTTCATCATTCATTCCGCGAGATTTATATATGTCTGCAAGCATGAGATGAGGTCTCGAATCATTAGGATCAATATTAAGAGACTGTTGAAGTGCTGCCATTGCTTCTGTTATGAATCCAAGCTTGTTGTAAATAGTACCAATCTTTAAATACCATTCTACGTTTGGATCTAATTGACAGAGCCTATTCAGTGTGTTTATAGCATCAAGATCTTTTCCAGCTTTAATTTGGAGGTCTTGTAAATCAACTAGTAATTCTTTATTTTCTGGTTCAAGTTCTAGAAGATTATTTATCGCATCTATTTCTTCATTAACCATGCCTTTGCTACGATAAATAAGTCTGAGTTCGCCTTTTATGTCGCTTCTATTTGGATCAAGTTCCAAAACTTTTAGATAGAAAGCATTAGCTTCGTCGACCATAGAGTTTTCTCTATAAGCACGAGCTATTAACAATGCTAGTTCAGAATCTTCTGGACGCATTTCAAACAAAGCAACTAAGTTATCTAGACAAAGAGCAGGATTACCACCAGCATTTACAACTTCATAGATTCTTTCTAAGATTTCGTAATTTTCTGGGTCAGCTTCAAGAGTCTTTTTGTAATACTCTATTGATTTGTCTAAGTCACCTGTTGCTGCATATGATGCAGCAAGATTTTCCATTATTTCAGGTGAAGATGTATCGTATTTGGCTATTGCTTCATATTCTTTTAACTGTAAATCGTATTGTTCACGTTCACCGTAAAGAGTAGCAAGCTCATATCTGATTTCAAGCCAATCAGGTTTCATTCTTGCAATTTCTTCAAATTCTTTTTGGGCTTCATCAGGCATTTCTAAGCGTTGATAAATTTTAGCACAACGGTAAAAAAGCTCTGTATTGTCTTTGTCTATTTCTTTTATAGCTTGGTATTTTTCGAGAGCTTCTTCGTATTTACCTTTTGCTTCTAAATCTTTTGCTAATTTAAAATGTACTGAAGGATCATTTGGATTCAGATATTCAGCCTTTTTATATTCCATCATGGAATCATCATATTGACCGTTGAATTCGTAAGCTTCTGCCAGTTCAATATGTAATTTGGCATTATCTGTATCTAACTCTATCGCCCTTTGGAACATTTGAATTGCGTGTTCTATATCTCCAGAATTAATTCTCAATCTTGCCATTTCTATAATTGCTGGAGCATAGGTAGAGTCAATTCTTATTGCAGCCTGAAAACACTTTTCAGCATCTTTTTCTTTTCCATTATGTAGATTTAATAAACCTAGATTATACTGTAATTCTTTATCTTGAGGCTTGAGTGCAGCGGCTTTTGTTAAAACAAGAATGCCTCTTTCTGTTTTTCCTTCATTAAGCAATAAATCACCAAGTTTTTGAGTTGTTTCAAAATCTGTTGGCGAAAGCTTAATAATTTTGTCAAAAACATTAATAGCTTCTTGTTTATTTCCACTTTGTAAATGACATTCTGCAAGATATTTTAATATTGGAACGTGGTCCGGCTTTTCTACTAGTGCTTTTTGTAAGGCAGCGCTGGCCTTTTCATAATTTTGCAGCTCTAAATAAGCCTGCCCTTTTTCTAAAAGGATTTCCCAGCGGTTAATCATTCACAAAGTCTCCTATTTTAATCTCTAAATTTATAAATCTTCTTCGTTAGCCATTAGTTGGTCTGCTTTTTCCATGGCTTGAGCATATTCTTCTTTCATGCCAAGAGCTTTATAAGTCTTGCCCAATAAGAAGTAGACTATTGAAGTTGCTTCTGGAAATTCTGATGCTTTAGAAAGCTGTTTTAGAGCTTCTTCATAATTTCCGTGTTCATAATAGTCTTGACCAACGTTAAGCAATACTTCGTAGTTTTCTTCCATCTGACCTTGAGCTTTCTTGAATGCTTCAGTAGCTTTGTCTTTTCTATTGATGCCTTCATAAGCCTTAGCCAGTAAGAAGTGGGCTTCACCATTGTCTGGAGTAATCTTGACTGCTTTTTCAAGAATTTCTACAGCTTCTTGGTGCATACCATTATCTACATAAAGTTTTCCTAATTCATAATAGACTTCTTTATGATTAGAATCAAGATTAATTACTTTCTTAAATTCTTCAATGGCATCGCCAACTCTTAACATTTTATAGTAGGCTTTTCCAAGCTCGAAGTGTGCTTTACTATTAGTAGGATAACGCATGACGGCTTTCTTGTAAAGTCTAACCATTTTATCAAAATTGTTATTTTCCCAGAATAGCCCACCAAGAGCATAGATACACTCTAGAAGATTTTCATTAAGAGATAGGGCACGTTCATAATTTTCTATAGCTTCATTAGTTTGAGCGTTACCCTGATAAGCTTCACCAAGTTCAAAGAAGAATAGAGCATTCTTTGGTGCTGCTTTAACAGCTTTAGAATAAAGCTGAATCATCTTGTCATAGTTGGAAGCATTCTTATACTGAGCACCAAGTCTATAAATAATATTCAAATCACCTGGTTTGTAATCTAAAGCTTTTTCGAAAGCTTTAACTGCATTTTCTCTGTCATTAAGTCTTTCACAAGCTTCGCCAAGTTCTTTGTAGACATCATAGCTTTCAGCTTCCATAGAAATTGCTTTTTCGAAGAAATCCTTAGCTTCTTGCCATTCTTCATTAGCAGAATGAATCATACCAAGTTTCTGGTAAGCATCAACGTAGTCATTTTGCAATTCAAGAGTCTTTTCGAACATTGGTTGTGCATTTTTATAGTCTTCTCTATTGTAATAAATGTCACCTAATTCGTAGTAAATAATAGCACTTTCTGAGTCAAGACTAATTGATTTCTTGTATTCTTCAATAGCTTCTTCGTATTGTTCCATATCTCTTAAATGTCGTGCTAGTTCAATATGTGCACGTTTGTGATTTGGAGCAAGACCAATTACTATTCTAAATTCAGAAATAGCATTTTCTATTATTCCCTGTGTTGAATAAATTATACCAAGTTCAAAATGAGCAGAAGAATTGCGTGGGTCTAAAGTTATTACTTTACGATATGATTCTACTGCTTCATCCATTATTCCCTGACTAGTATAAGCTTTTGCCAATTCCATATTTACAGAAACATTATTGGGTTCAAGAGATAATGCTTCTTTGAATTCTACAATAGCTTTATCTACGCGGCCTTTGTTAATGTAGGCCATTGCAAGTTCTCTGTGTGGAATTGGATTGGTGCTGGAAATTTGGATGGCTTTATTGAAATAATCAATGGCTTTATCAACATTTCCTTGTTTGCTATGTATAAGACCAATTTGAGTAACAATTTCTTCTGAATTGGGTTCTGCTTCAAGGGCTGATTCATATTCACGCAAAGCATCGGTAAGTCTATTAAGATGATCGTAAGCTTTCCCAAGTTCAAAGTGAAA
>CAMJNS010000096.1 GCA_946407375.1 uncultured bacterium | reverse complement strand
TAAGGGGAGAAGTCACGAAGTGACATAAGGCACAGGATGTGCCTATGCAAGCGAGCGACAGGAGGTCAGCGAGTCGCAGAGAGGTTTTCTACTTGTTTCTATGCTGGCTTTGCTAGCAAGACCCTTTTTGTCATCTACACATTTATCATAAAAAGTATAGTATATTTGCTTGCCCTGAAAGCTATACGTTTATGACAATGTGTAGACTATAAAAAAAGTAATACTAATTTTTCCGCAAATTTCAAGTTTTCGGACAGTCTCCTGTCGGATACCTTTTAGTATATGTCCGATAGGACATTACAAAAATAACCTAGGGCATCGTAGATGCCCTAGGTATAGATACCTTGCCTTACCGCGTCCCGTCGGGACGCTACATTTTTCTTGTCTCTAGCCTCTTGGCTCTTGGCTCTCATCTCTAGAACCAAACTTGACTCTCAAATTTACGCTTGCTACAATAAAAAAAATAATTACCAACAACCAACAACAGAAAAGCATCAGAAATATGTGGTTTAAAAATAAGAATTTTACAAAAAAGATGACAATACTGATATTTTCAGCTGTTATACTCTTATGCCTGAATCTAGTAGGATGCGGTCATAAAGATAATCCAACGGCGGAAAACAATAGTGATGACAATGGTATTCCAACACTTTTTAGGAATAAATCAGGTAATATTTCATATACTATCAGAACTATAGTTCAAAATGAGAGTTTTGAATTGTATATATATGTTCCAGAGGATTTTCCTGTAAATATAACTAATTTCGAGTTTTGGGTTGACAATGTATTAGTAGGGGAAAGAACCTCTGTTGAAAAACCCTTGAGGCATTTGTCGATTCCATGGGAAACCAAAAGCAATGCAAAGATTCTACTTTATAATAACGAAGAATTAGTTGCTGATTGCAAAATCGATCCTACAGTTGAAACTGGCTTTTTAGAATTTGAAATTGAATAACCACTGTCCTCGGACTCAACTTTCTATTGCTTAATTAACCTCTCGAAAATCCCCCTGTCATGCTTTGCATGACATCCCCCTTTAATAAAGGGGGTATTTTCTTAACTCCCCTTTTTAAAGGGAGAAGTCACGAAGTGACATAAGGCACAGGATGTGCCTATGCAAGCGAGCGACAGGAGGTCAGCGAGTCGCAGAGAGGTTTTCTACTTGTTTCTATGCTGGCTTCGCCAGCAAGACCCCTTTCGTCTTTTGCTACGCAAAATCCACTTCCCCCAGCAATGCTATCGCATTCTGGAGGCAGATCTTTTCCCTCGAAGACAATTAGAATAATCGAATTATGGAATCAAAACCTTGTATAGATTTGTAACTAAAAATGTTTTCACTTGCTTTGAGGGAGATAACAAGGGAGGGTTGCATTTGTTCAAAATTCTGATATACTTAGTATAGGAGCGTGCAAGTGTTGGTAGCACTCACACGCTGAAATACTGGTTAGTTAAGCGGTGTTGTTACTAGCAACATAGCTAAAACCAACAGTATAATTAGAACTTTTCGCAATGCTATACCTCCCTTCTTACCTCACAGGACTGTATAGCAGACAGAAGTCTCTCATAGCTTGCTATACCTGAGCTATTGAGAGACTTTTGTTTTTTAGCTATTTTATTTTTAAAGAACTACAGTCAGACACTCGTCTGACAAGTCTCCTCAAGATGTTGTTAAAAACTAAGTTTTTGTTTCAAAAATTGATAGTTCTAATAATTTAAAATTCCCCTGTCACCGATTGCTTACGTAATCAGTCCCCTCAGTCGCTAAAGCGACAGCTCCCCCACCATTCGTTGGGGAGCATCTTCAGTTATCACATGTCCTCAGGTGGAGCCTTTAGGAGCCATCAATGAGCTGTGTTGCCAATGAGATTTTCGAGGGTTTTATAAAGCTGGTCGATTTCGACAGGTTTTGAAAGATGGGCTGTCATACCAGCTTGCAAAGACTTTTGAACATCTTCATCAAAGGCATTTGCGGTTAAAGCAATAATTGGTATTTTCTTGGCATCTTCTCGCTCTAGCGCTCTGATAGATGTTGTAGCTTCTAACCCGTTCATAACAGGCATTCTTATATCCATCAATACTGCGTCATAATAATTTAATTTACTCTTAGAAAACATTTCTAGCGCGATTAATCCATTTTCGGCATAATCTACATCAATTTTCTTCATTTTCAGGATTTGCTTGATGATTTCGGCATTAATTGCCATATCTTCAGCAAGAAGTACATGCTTGCCTTCCAAAACAATGGTATTTGTTTCTTTCTTAGGCTTGTTGAGCCCTTTCTTTTTGACTATTCTTTCAAATTCCGCTAATACATGTGATGGGAACAGCGGTTTTGCCATAAATCCATCAACACCTGCGAGCAAAGCATCTTCTAATATATCATCCCAGTTATAAGCGGTCAGAATAATAATTGTAGTATTATCTTTGTATTTTTCGCGTATTTTACGTGTTAATTCAATACCATTTATATCGGGCATCTGCCAATCTATAAGAATAAGACTATAAGGCTTCTGCTTAGCATGTTGGAGTTCAATCATCTTTAATGCATCACTGCTTACTAAACAGGTATCTGCGCTGATTCCCACATCTTCAAGCACTAATCTGGCGTGTTGGCAAGCCACCTGTTCATCATCAATGATTAAAACCCTCATTTCTTTTTTATCAAAAGTTTGGCTTACAAAGGATTTTCTATCAGAATTCTTCAAAGGAATAGTTAAAGTGAATTGGGTTCCAACGCCTTTTTCAGAATCAACTGAAATTGTGCCATTCATCAATTCGACAATATTTTTAGTAATTGCCATTCCAAGTCCAGAACTGCCGAATTTATTATATGTAGTTGAATTTTCCTGAGAAAAAGCATCGAAAATTTTTGGAATAAAAGCTTTGTCCATGCCTATTCCAGTATCTTTAATCACAAACTTTATAGTTGTATTATCATCAAAAGTATTCATCTGTTCAATAATGAAAGAAATACTTCCTGATGATTGCGTGAATTTTATCGAATTGCTTAAAATATTGATGATAACCTGCTTTAACTTCATATCATCGCCAATATAGTAATCTTCAATATTTCCAATTATGCGACATTCGAACTTTATGCCTTTTTCAGAACATTGAGTCTGAACCATAGTATTAATCTGTTCTAACATTTGCCTGAAAGAGAACTCTTCGAGTTTCATTATAATTCGACCAGATTCTATTCTAGACATATCCAAAATGTTGTTTATCAGCCCTAATAGATGCTTTGCACTTTCACCGATTTTTTCTAAGTTTTCTTTTGTTGATTTGGGAATATCGGGATTGGTTAAAGCAATGGTATCGTAGCCGATTATTGCATTCATTGGTGTTCTTATTTCGTGACTCATATTAGAAAGGAATGAAGTTTTAGCTAGATTAGCCCTTTCTGCTTCATGCAAAGCAGCAGAGAGCAGTTCGTTTCGCTTCTTTTCTTCCTTTAAAACATCGGTTATATCTGATTTTAACAATATGAAAAACCTAGAATTAGCATCAACAAGGTAATAAGTAAAACGTTTGTTGAATACTTCCCCTTCAATAGTACAGTTTACATCTACGGAATAGGAAACTTTATCCTCTAGTTCTTTGGCGATTCTAGTTAAAGATAAAGCATCATCCAAATCTTTCACCTTTTGTGAAATTCCATTGGTAGCAGGCAATACTTGGAATTTAATGTATTGGGAATAACTTCCATCTCTTTTTTTAGGGAAAATGCTACCTTTTTCTGTATTTTCAACGTCACCTATAATAACACCATAATTGTCGCCAACAATATAAGTGACCATATCGTATTGCTTAACCAAGACTTTTTCTGTAAGGATTTCAGTTACTTTTTCTGTGTTATATTCTGTTTCAACTCTGAAAGCTATAACATCGTGAGTTATCGGGTCTACCAAAGCACTTCCTGAAAATTTAACAAAACAAGCTCTGCCTGATTGTCTTCGACAGTATGCAACAAGGGTCGCTGGTCCATCGCCTTTGTAATATCTTTCGAGAAGATTGTTCAAATCAAATATTTCTTCATACTTCTTTTGGTCTTTAGGATCTATAAAATTTTCTAATCTAATTTCTTTTCCATCAGAGATCTTAGCTCCAGCGTAGTCTGTTTCAAATAAATCTCTTCCCCTGGCTTCTTCAATAATGCCTTTGGTGATGTTCATTCTTACAACAGTAAGACTGTTATCCGCCAACGAATTAAACTGGTCTACCATTCCCTTGAAAAGGTCGACACGTCGGCGTGTTTCTTCCTGCAAATTATGTTTTTCTGTAATATCAACAATGAATACAAAATAAACATTGCCATAGCCTGGAAGCTCTGCTAGATAGCCATAATCATCAACCCATCTGACTTGACCGTCTTTTCTTATAATTCGGTATTCTACATAATCAAGATTCTCGTTGACAGGGTCATCTATTTGAACATCTATTTTCTTTTGAATGTCTTCGAAATCATCTGGGTGCACGATACCTTTAAAGGTAAAGCCAGTCAGTTTTTTGAACTCTTCTAAGGATTTACAGGCAAATATTCGCATTAAAGCACGATTAACATAGAGAAGTTCTAAATCATCATATGCCTTATAAATAAAGAAACCGCCTGGAATCTGGTCTGCCATCCATTCTATAGCTGGTAATAATTGTTCTATATTGGGGGCTTTTACGACTCCGTTTGTATATTCTGGGTTATTAAACATTGCGGTTTCCTCTATTTCTTTCATTTGCTTTTTTATATACTATCAAAGACAATTTTTTTATACAACTATTCTTTAAATTTACCTTAGTAGTTTTTGTTGCAGATGATAGTTATTGCTTTGAAGCCCCCTTTCGTCTACGCAATGCTTTGCATTTTGGGGAAGCTGTCACGAAAGTGACTGAGGGTGTCTTCATATTATCTTCTCTAAAATAATTTTAAAAAAATTCAAAATATTTTGTCCATTTTTCCGTTTTCGGTTGATTACTATATGTGAATTAAAAAAAAGGAGTTTTTATGGGTGACAAAGATAATACAACAATAAACTTTATGCGAAAAGACGAGAATTTTGCTGATGCTTTTAATTTTCTTGTTTTTGACGGGAAACCAGTAATAAAACCAGAGAATCTTACTTCAGTTGACTCTGCTGTTTTGAGTTTTCCTGAAAATAAAAGTAAGAAAGTAAAATCTCTAAAGAAATACAGAGATGTTGTTAAATTTCTTTCTGTAAAAAGAGATGAATTAGCTTCTTATGTGATTCTTGCTATTGAAAACCAATCTGAAGTTCATTATGCAATGCCTGTTAGAAACCTAATGTATGATTTGATGCAATATGAATCTCAGATTAGAGAAATAGAAAATAAGCATCGGGAAAAACTTGCGAAAGACAAAAGGTATAAGCTGACTTCGTCTGAATATCTTTCAGGTTTTACCAAGGATGATAAACTTAAACCAGTTATTACATTAGTAATGAATTTCAGCGGTAAGGCATGGGATGGACCAATCAGCTTTAAAGAAATGATTGAGCCTGAAAATGATAGATTCTTAAAATTTATGCCTTCTTATAACTTGAATCTTATAGATCCTTCCAGAATAAAGCCTGGTAGTTTCAAAAAGTTCAGTTCACACCTAAAAGAAATTCTGCTATACTTGAAGTATGCAAATGATAAAGATGAGCTTAGAAAAATGCTAAGTAAAGAAAAAGATTTTGAACATACTCCTAACGAAGTCGTTAAGGTTATAAATACGCTCACAGGTTCGAATATCAAGATTGACGAGAAAAAGGGGAAAACCAATATGTGTAAGGCAATAGAAGACTTAATTAAAGAAGGTAAAGAAGAAGGCATAAAAGAAGGCAAACTCGAATTATTATTAAGCATGATAGATGAAGGAATTCTTTCTATAAAACAAGCTGCAGATAAAATGAATATGAGTGTTGCAAGCTTTAAAAAAGCAATAAGTAAACTTGCTATAGAGTAGAAGATCCCTTCGTTTCGCTTGCCATCCTGGCGCTAGCTTGCACGTCGCCATCCTTAGCGGCATCCCTCTAGTGGAGGCTTTAGAGAACATCAATCATAGCAATAGTAATGTATCACTTCCCACTTTAAAGCAGGTCTTATATCTTAATCTACAAAAATATTGTATATAAAGCTTTTCACGCGTATAATAATAAAATTAGTTAGTATAAAGACAAAGCATTAATTAAGGCAGAGTAACACTAACATCATGACCTACTCAATCATCGGAATATTAGCTTCTATTCTTCTTCTTATTACTAATAGAGACCTTCTTAGTGGTAATAAGAAAGATTTGACCGACACAGAGCGAGATTATCGCTACTTTCTTTTGTGGGTCTTAGCTTACTATATCACCGATGCATTCTGGGGTTTCTTTGACATATATAAACTAACGAAACTTCAATTTATCGACACTACCCTATATTTTATCGCTATGGCTGCAGCAGTATTGCTATGGACACGCTATGTTATTTCCTACCTGAAAGCAAAAAATATATTCGAAAGGCTGCTACGCCACACTGGTAACCTCTTTTTCGTTTTTGAAATTATAGTAATTATAGTAAATATTTTTTACCCAATAATGTTCTGGTTTGATGATAAAGGGAATTATCTGGCTGGTTCTGCTCGTCACATCACACTTGCCATTCAGATACTTATGTTTTTGCTAACCTCTATCTACACTTTGCGTATAACCGTTAAAACAGAAGGTTCGATTAAACGCAGACATCTGACAGTAGGTCTTTTCGGAATTGCGATGATAGTGCTAATCGGTCTGCAAATAGCATACCCTTTACTGCCTTTTTATGCTATGGGCTATATGCTTGGAACCTGTCTTCTTCATAGCTTTGTAGCGGAAGATGAAAAAGAAGAATATCGCAGAGAATTGGAAGAAGCCATAGTTAGAGAACAAATACAGAGCAAAGAACTCTCTGAAAGTCGAGAAGCCTTGAAGAAGGCTCTATCAGATGCAGAATATGCAAACAAAGCCAAAACAGCATTTCTTTCAAATATGAGCCATGAAATCAGAACCCCAATGAATGCTATTATAGGGCTTAATAATATAGCTTTAAACGATGAATCTGCTTCAGACAAAGTAAAAGATTATTTGGGGAAAATTAAAAATTCTGCTCAGCATTTGCTTGGAATAATAAATGATATTCTAGATATGAGCCGTATTGAGTCTGGTCACATGACAGTGAATAACGATGAGTTCTCGCTTATAGAAAACCTTGACCAGGTTAATACCATGATTAGAGAACAATGTCGCGACAAAGAAATCAATTACGAATGCAAAATCAACGGTAAAATTGATGATTTCTATGTTGGCGATGGAATGAAAATCAAGCAGGTGTTAATTAATATTCTTGGAAATGCAGTAAAATTTACGCCAAAAGATGGGAAAATCAGCTTTAGTATTGAAGAAGTCACAAGATTAGAAAACAAGGCTTCACTGAAATTTATTATCAGCGATACTGGCATTGGGATGAACAAAGATTTCCTTCCCCATATTTTTGATGCTTTCAGCCAGGAAGATACTTCTTCTACAAGCAAATATGGTAGCACAGGGCTTGGAATGCCAATCACAAAAAGTATTGTAGAACTTATGAACGGTAATATTGAAGTAACTAGCGAAAAAGGCAAAGGAACCACATTTACTGTTACGATTACTCTTGGCATTTCCGACAGAAGAGCTGATGATAAGGGTTTGAAAGAGCAAAACTCTAACGAAACATCTCTTTCCGAACAACAAACCTCGAATCAAGTAAGTAAAGATTCTAATGGCAAAGCTAACTTGAAGGGTTGCAGAGTGCTACTTGCTGAAGATATGCCTGTTAATTCAGAAATAATGAAGATGGTTCTTGCTATGAAAGAAATAGAAGTAGAACTTGCAGTAAATGGCAAAATTGCTGTAGAAATGTTCACAAACCATGAGGCTGGCTATTATAACGCCATTCTAATGGATATGCGTATGCCTGAAATGGACGGCTTAGAAGCTACAAAACTAATTAGAGCCCTGGAACGAGAAGATGCGAAAAAAATTCCAATTATCGCGCTAACTGCCAATGCTTTTGAAGAAGATGTTCAGAAAAGTTTACAGGCAGGTTTAAATGCACATCTTTCTAAGCCAGTTGAACCAGAAGCTTTGTTTGAAACCTTAGAAAAGCTTATGTTTTTATAGCAGTTTCTTGAATGTTAACGTTGTTTTAAAAACAGAAGTTTTTTAATCAGTTAAACTTATGCGTAAAAACTTATTAATTAAAGCAGCCGTTCCCCTTTGATAAAGGGGATGTTCCTAAATCTTCCCCTTGAGGGGAAGTGGTTCCGTAGGCAGACGACGACCAACAGGATGTTGGGAGTGCATGCGAGCGCCAAGGATGGCAAGCGATAAGTCACATGGATGTGACTATACAAGCGAGCGGCAGGAGGCCAGCGAGTCGTAGTCGTAAAGGGGTCTTAAAAAAAATATTCAACTTTTTTTGTCCATTTTCCCTTTTTCGGTTGATTACTTATATAGAAAAAAATTTTTCTCAATTTTATTAATCGAAGGTGAAAAATGTATCATTCATTAGTAGTTGAAAGATCTATAGAATTAAGGAATCAGCAAACTAGCGAAGAAAGAAAACTTTGGTATATTTATTTACGCAAATATCCTTTTAAAATTAGAAGACAACATCCAATAGGGAAATACATTGTAGATTTCTTTTGTAAAGAAGCAAAACTGATAATTGAAATTGATGGAATTCAACATCTCATTGATAAAAATATTAAATATGATGATGAAAGGACTTTATATCTTGAGAAATTTGGTTACAGAGTGGTTCGCTTTGGAAATCCTGATGTTAATAAAAAATTTGACGATGTGTGTTTCTATATTGATTTGATAATAAAAGAAAGGTTGATTGAGTTAGGAAAAGAAGAATTGGTGAAGAAGCTGGAGGAAAGATGAAAACTTAGGTGATTTTAGAAGACCCCCTCAGTCACTTCGTGACAGCTCCCCCAGCTAAACTGGGGGCGCTTCGAGAAAACGATATGCCCCCAGAATGCGTAAGCATTGCTGGGGGAAGTGGCACGTAGTGCCGAAAGGGGTCTTGCCAAGCAAAGCTTGGCTTACTGTTGCCACTTCAGCTTGGGGTAGGAGCCCGTAGAGAGGCCAGACCAGATATCAGAAGACCAGGTTAGGCCAGAGGCGGGGTAGCCGTTGCTTATGTAGTTATGATTGGAGTCGTCTTCATAGATATAGGTACGATTATAATACTTACAATACAGTGGAATAGGGTTTGCAGGATCAGGATTATAATATGACCCAGTAAGATTTTCGGTATAACCTTCAGAAACACTAATGGATACAGAGCTAAAGCTGTTGGTGCTATTGTCAAATGTTGGGCTTTCACTATATAATTTACCAACAAGACCGCCTACACATTCAGCTTTTTTTGACTCTGGAGCATTTATATAGATTGTTCCACTTGAATAACAGTTGTTAAAAGAAGCGCTTTCAACTAATAAAATACCTACAAGCCCACCGATAGCCAGGGGGCTATTACCTGATACAGTGATTTCGCAGTCAGAATAAGAGTTTTCAATAATACAATAACCCAAAGCTCCGACCAAACCGCCCACGCAATTATTTCCCTGAACCTTAATAGATGCATAAGACTCAGAGATACTGCTATTTTCAGTAGTTTGATCATCAAACCGACCAACCAATCCGCCCACATCATAGCCTGTGCCAGCACTTATCAGGCCATCAGGTGAATCAACAGAACAGCGTGAAAATTTAACATTATTACATTGGCCTGCAAGACCACCAACAGCAGAAGAACCTTTGACGTTAATATTCCCTGAAATATGAACATCTGAGATTGAACTGTCATATATTGTACCTGCAAGACCGCCAACGGAATAAGAACCTTTGATGTTAATATTCCCTGAAAGATGAACATCTGAGATTGAGCTGTTATATATTGCACCTGCAAGACCTCCGATTTTTTCACCGCAATCTATATTTATATTTCCAGTGATTTTAACATTAGTAATATCTGCATATTTAATAGAGCCTGCTAGTGCTCCAACATTACTGCCATTACTAAGGTCTACATTTTCAAAAGTAAGGTTCCTGATTTCTGCTTTGTTGGAGTCATTACCCATAATACTCCTAAACAGACCAGCATAATAATCATTAACATTATTTATAATTTTCAAGCCAGTGATTTTATGGTTGTTTCCGTTATATTTGCCGTAAAAAACACTAGAATTTTCATTTTCTATAGGAGTCCAGTTTGCGCTGGTCAGAGTGATGTCGTTCATCTGCTTAAAACAGAAAGGCTTGCCTTCATTGTCACCACTTATATAATCATTATCACAGAGTTTCTGTAGATGAGCCTGAGTAAAAATAAGATAAGGACTGTTTTCTGTTCCGTTGCCAATAATAGAATCAGGAATGGTTAACGTCGTGAAAGAAACAGCAGATGGAGCATTTATTGAAGAGTTATCATCGTCAGTAAAGCCAGTTATACTGAGCTGATAGGCAGTGGCAACCTCAAGGTTAGAGCTGAATGTCAGGGTTGCGATTTTCCCATCAGTGTCAAAAGCAAAAGAAGCAGAATCAGGAAGCGCATTAGCGTTTAACTTAACCGAAGATGTGGCACTGGTCTGGTTTACAACTGCTTTTCCGAAATCAATAGTAAAGGTGGGCTGAAGAATAGTCTTGCCCTCCAGCTCAGCTACAGTATTGGTGGAAGCCGAGATGATTACAGGGGTGACACTGAGGTCAATGGTGGTGAATGTCAGGTTCTTGTCGGAAACCTTTTCCATTCCAGCAATAGCGATGGTGTAGCCTGTATTGTATTTAAGGTTGCTGGCAGGGGTTAGGGTCAGCACCTTGTTGCTGTATGAATAGGTATTAATCGTGACAGGTGTGGTTGTACTGGTTGGAGTGACTGCAATATTAGACTTGTAGGAGTCTTGCCAGGTTATATCTTTGTCGAACTCAATCTGAATCTGACCGTTTACAGCAAAGTCAGTGGCAGCAGATTTAAGGCTTGCAACAGCTTTTGCTTCCCAGTTGGCAGTGTAGGCCTTGTTACCAGTAGTAGAGCCTTTTGTTATTGTAACTTCAAGCTGAGGGGTTGTCTGACCTTCATA
>CAMJNS010000095.1 GCA_946407375.1 uncultured bacterium | reverse complement strand
ATCAAAAGCAACACCTACTCTTATTGGTAAAGAAACTTTAGTTCCTAAAAAAGAAATCATACCTCCTAATAAACCAGCCAAACCTTCAAATCCTTTAAAAAACAATGAAATTATAGAAGCAATAGATGAAATATTATGCGGTTTGAAACGTATTAAAATTAGAAACCATGAAAAATCAAATGAAATAATACCTGTAAATAGCTTGGTTATTGATAGTCAAAATCTATATTATCGACTATTTGAAATGGATAAAGATTTATTCAACAAAGAACCAGAAAGATTATTACAAGCACACATTTTTATGCTTTCTTTAATTGGTTTTGAATTGCTAAATCGCTTAAATTCTTACCTTACAAAACCTATACCAAAAGAAATAATAGAAATAGAACAAAAAACAAATGATAAATTCCTTGCTATAGCAATTATTGCTGATTCAATAATGATTTCTAATATTCCAAATGAAGTCACTGAAGAGCAAATACAAGTAGTATTAAATCAAGGTAAATTAATTTTTATTAGAGCTCAAAAGCTTTTACAACAGATTTTAAACGACAAAAACTTTGAAGATTCAATTAAACAACATTTAACTTTAAGAGAAGAACTCGTAAAATGGTGCATAAAATTTGTTCAAACTGACAATATAATAAAATTACGAAAGAGGAAAAACTTAAGATAAATGTCAAAGCTAAGCAAAATATTCTTTTTAATAATACCCCTTATATCATTCTTTATATTTCAGCAATTGCATTTAATACCCTCTTATTTCTTTGCAATAATTTATTCTGCTTTGAGCATATATTATTGTTTAATAAATCCAGAAAAAATAACAAATATATTTCTACGTGAAGGACAAGGCTTGTTTAAAACTGGAACTGTATTCGCTTTTGCTTTTGTTTTAATAATAACAGCATTTCCAATAGGTGGTTATATGACTGTGCCTCTTATTCTTCCACATTCTACAGAACAAGCAGATGCAGTATTGGTTTTAGCATCAGGTGCTACTCTTGCAGGAGAACCAAGTTATCCAACATACCAAAGAGTAATACATGGAGCTAAACTAATTAAATCTGGACAAGCTAAACATATGTATATAAGTACTGGCTTTAACCCTTATAGAGGATTTCAAGAATATTATGCTGTAGCTTCTCTTACTAAAATGTTAGATATTCCTCAAGAAAAAATTACTATTTTCAAAAGCGAGGAAATAATTACTACAGCTACAGAAGCTCTTTATGCAAAAAAAGTCTTAGACAGTAAAAATATAAATAAAATACTTCTTACAACAAGCAATGCTCATATATACCGTTCCTGCTTAACTTTTAAAAAATTAGGATTTACAGTGTTACCTGCTCCAAGCCATAACAAAGAGACTACTGTTTATGCTGACAGCAATTACTCTATGTTTAGAGCTGCAATGCATGAATGGATAGGTTTAGTCTGGTATTTTATAATGGGTAGAATATAGTAACGAGGGAAACAAAATGAATGACAAATTAATTAATCATATCAATGCTATTTGTGATGAATACTATGAAAAAACAGTAGATTTACTTTCTAAACTTATTGCCTGTAAGTCTTATTCTGGGCAAGAACAAGACTGCGCAAATCTCTTACTGGATTTTTTTAAAGAAAACAATATACCAGCTTTTGTAGACTCGAGAGGAAGCATATTAGCGGTATCAACTCCTTTCAATCAGGATAAAGCAATAGAAAATAGCAATTCAAAAGAATGGATTAAAGAAGTTATTGAAGAAGCCAATAAAAAGAATGCAAAAATACTTGTTTATGATGCCCATATGGACGTTGTAACTGCTGACAATACTGAAGATTGGACTGATAATCCATTTAAGGCCGTTCGTCGTGACGGGAAAATATTTGGTAGAGGCACCTGTGATATGAAGGGTGCCCTAGCAGCTATGGCTTATTCTCTGATTGTTACAAAAGAATTAGATAAACTATTTGAAAGAAAAATAGTTTTATTCGGTTGTTTCGTTACAGAAGAAGAAGTTGGTGAAGGTCTAGCACTTAAAGACCTTTTTGAGGAATTCGAGCTAAAGGCAGATATGGTTTTACTAGGTGAACCTTCTAAAATGGAGATTTCAAGAGGTCAACGTGGAAAACTAGAAATGTGTATTGAAACCTCTGGGGTCTGTTCTCATACATCTGTTCCCGAAACAGCAGTAAGTGCTGTATATAAACTAGCAAATGTTTTAAAAGCTGTAGAAAAATATGAACTGGATGAAAGAGCGAAATATGGATTGGGAGCAGAAAATACACTAAAGAGAACAACCTTAGCTGTAGCCTCTATTGAAAGCTGGCCCAAAAATCGTAGTTTCGTTCCCGACAGAGCTGCAGCTTATGTAACAGGCAGATTAGCTCTTGGACAAAGTATGAAATCTGTTTGTGAAAGCTTAGAAAAAACAAAAAATTGGCCAGAACAAACTAAGTGCACTCACTTTGTCTATCGTGGAAATTCTTACAAAGGCAAGAAAAGTGAATGGGTATCAGAACACTCTGGATGGGAAACCAAAAAAGATTCCGAATTCTTCAAAATTGTTTCTAATGCTTATAAAGCTTTAACAGGAAAAGAACCAGTTAATAAAATATGGCCTTTTTCCACAGATGGTGTTTATAGCGCAAGTAGAGCAGGAATTCCAACATTAGGATTAGGCCCAGGCTATGAAGAAATGGCTCACAAAATTGACGAATGGGTTAAAGAAGATGACTTTAAGCTTGCTTTTAAAATCTATTCAATAATTCCCTTCATCGAACTTTAAAATAAAAAGACATAAAAAAACGCTTGGGTAAAACCCAAGCGTTTTTTTTATGTCTTTTTATTTAGCCCAAACAATATGACCAGTAAGTAATGGATGAATCAAATCTTTGTGATTCGGTAATACTCTTACTGCTAAGCCCATCTTTCCGCTAGTTGCTAGACCAATACCACCCTTAAATTCAGCTAAATCGCCTTCTTGTTTAACAAACTGAAGGTCAACTATATCACCCTGTGGCAAATCTTCTGCACTTACCATCTGACCATAGAAGGCTTGAGCAATAATATCACTAGCTTTGAGATTTCCTAACTTAACTTTTGCAGTAACTTCAAGGATATCTCCTACACGCTGTTCGTCATCGCCATTTGCACAAACTTCTGTGATCTGAACATTGTGCCATTCGGTGCCGATTGTATCTAGCCAAGCAGCTAATTCTCTAGCACGCTGTCTATTGTTTTCAGAAAGTTCTTTATAATGCTTATCGCATGGAACATAGAATCTGTTAGTATATTCAGAAACCATACGATTGGTGTTGAATACAGCATTAACTTCTCTCATACTGTTCTTCATCATTTCAATCCATTTGCGTGGAATACCATCGCTGGATAGATCATAGAAAGTTCTTGAAACTTCTTTTTCGAGAAGTTCATAAAGAGAATTTGCTTCAACTTCATCTTGATAATCGCTGTTTTCGTATTCTTCACGAGTTCCGATTGCCCAGCCAATACCAGGATTGTAAGCTTCATCCCACCAGCCATCAAGAATAGAGAGGTTGAGAACACCATTAACAGCAGCTTTCATACCAGAAGTACCGGAAGCTTCCTGAGGTCTGCGTGGGTTGTTCAACCATACATCAACGCCCTGAACCATATAACGTGCTACAACAACATCGTAATCTTCTATGAAAACAATGTGCTTTCTTAAGCGTTCGTCATTGCTCTGTTTAACGATTTCTTTAATGAAATTCTTGCCTGGTTCATCCTTTGGATGTGCTTTACCAGCAACAACAAGCTGTATTGGTCTTTCAGGATTGCAAAGAATCTTGATAAGTCTTTCTTTGTCTTTGAAAAGAAGAGTTGCACGTTTATATGTTGCAAAACGACGAGCGAAACCAATTGTTAGATAATTTGGATTCAAAACTTCTCTTGCTCTAGCAATTTCTGAAGGTGGAGCATTGCGAGCTTTTAACTGAGCTTCGATTCTGCTTCTTACGAATGCTACAAGGCGTTCTTTTCTGCGTTCGTGAGTTCTCCAAAGTTCTTCCATTGGAATCATGTCAATCTTTTCCCAAACAGTTTGGTCGCCTGGATTGTTTGTCCAGCGGGGGCCAAGATATCTGTCAAAGAGTAAAGACATTTCCTGAGATGCATAAGAACGAGTGTGAACACCGTTAGTAATTGACTTAATCGGGATTTCCTGGAATGGAACATCAGGATATAGACCACCCCACATTTTGCGTGAAACAGCTCCGTGAAGTTTGCTGACACCGTTTGCTTCACCACAGAGATTCAAAGCACAGACAGCCATTGAGAAGCCATCACCCTTTGGAGTGTTGTTCTGCCAACCAATCTTTAAGAAATCTTCCCAACTAATACCCAATTTAGAATAGTAGCTAGTGAAGTATTTTTCCATTAATTCTCTTGAAAAAATATCGATGCCTGCTGGAACTGGAGTATGAGTAGTAAATACATTACCAGCTCTAGTAAGTTCCAAAGCTTCACGATAGTTCATATTATGTCTTTCCATAGAAACAGCAATTCTTTCAAGAGCTAAGAATGCAGAGTGACCTTCATTCATATGGTATACACAGGGGTGAACATCGATTGCATGAAGTGCACGCAAACCACCGATACCAAGAACTATTTCTTGCATGATACGGGTTTCTGTATCACCACCGTAAAGTTCTCTAGTAATCCAACGATCGCCGTCATTATTTAATGGAGTATCTGTATCAAGCAAATAGAGAGGAACACGACCTACTTGAAGTTTCCAAAGCAAGCATTTTACAATACGACCAGGCAACTGACATTCGATAATAATCTGATTCTTATCTTTATTCAACACTGGAGTAATTGGCATATTGTGGAAGTCATTTTCAGGATAAACTTCTAACTGATAACCACCAGCATTAAGTTTCTGTTTAAAATAACCAACTCTGTATAGTAAACCTACAGCAACTAACGGAACCCCTAAATCTGAAGCAGATTTAAGATGGTCACCAGCAAGCATACCCAAACCACCTGAATAAAGTCTGACACTTTCTGTTAGACCAAATTCTGCGGAGAAATAAGCAACTTCTGCTTTTGCTCTAGAACCATGGTTAATATCAAACCAGGTCTGATTATCGTTCATATAAGCGTTGAAGCTTTCATAAACACGTTGAAGGTTAGCTAAAAAAGCTTCATCTCTAGCTTTTGCTTCAAGACGTTCCTGGGAAATAGAACCGAGCATTTTTACGGGATTATGGTATGTTTCTTCCCATTGTTTTGGGTCTAATCGACGCCACAATGCAATAGCTTCTGGATTCCAACACCACCAAAGGTTGTATGCCAAATCTTTAAGATGTGCTAATGGTTCTGGTAGGCTTGGAACTACAATAAAAGTTCTAATAGGCTTCATTAATTTGTAAGTCTCCTATTTTTTTGAGTTAAAAAATTAGTATGCGAAATTTATATCATTATTAACACTAACAATGCAAGAGGAGAAATAAAATAATAATTTATGCTATACAAAATTGATTTTTTTTTATAAATTTATTAGTTATATTAAATAATTATATAGATATTGCCGATTGTATTGATGAATTGTAATTTCATTACCAAAATGGAGGCCTAAAATTGAAGGAAGCAAATGACCTTAAAATCAGTGCGGCTATTAGAAGAGAACTATCAAGCCGTCGTATTGATTTGTCAAAAATTAAGTTTCCTGTCAAAGCAGGCGAAGTTTCCATAGAAGGCGAGTTAGTCTTCGTAGGTTTAGAAAAATCCAACGAAGAAACAGCAATTGAACTCAAATTTATTGAATCTAGCTTAAAAAATATTCTTGGAGTTTCAAAGGTAAACTTTGAACTTACAAACTGGAAAAAGAATGATTCTGGCATATGGGAACCAGTAGGTGGTTCATCAGGTTCCGCTCTCAAACATCTTGATGGTGAAGGTTTAGTTTGCCCAGAATGTGATTTTGTTATAAGATTTTGTCCCTGCTGTGGCAAACCCTTAGTTCCTGGAGCAAAACCAGGAATGCACAAAGGTGGAATAACCAAACCTATTCCAAGAAAACCCAATCTGCCACCAATTAAACCTATAGCAAAAAAACCGCGTCCAATTCTTTCACCTATAGGTTCTTCTACAACATCATCTTTAAACAAAAATCCAATTAGTAGTTCAACAACAATTGCTAAACCAGCAACTCCAACTACAATAAGCAAAGATAAACCTGTTGGTAATGATTCTATTACACCAAAATTAGATTCAACCACAAAACCAGTAGTAGCTTCTCCAGTAACTCCAGTTACTACTCCAGTAGTAGCTCAAGAAAAACCAAAAGAAGAAGATAATACTGTTGAAAAATCAGAATCAAAACCAGCTGTAACTTCTAATATTCCAACAACTACTGAAACTAATAAACCTCAACAACCAACAACAGATTCTAAGCCAGTAGCTGCTCCAAAAATTTTAAAGCCTTTAAAACCTTTAAAACCATTAGCTGGTCTAAAACCTTTAAATAAAACTAATACTTCTACACAGAAACCGGAAGAACCGCCAACAACAGCTTCTCAGGTTTCGGTTCCTAATTCTGCTTCTAATCCTGTTCCAGCTCAGACTTTGACTCCAACAACAAATGAGCCTAATCAGGTTGAAGTTCCAAAACTTGTAGAAGTGCCAGAGTTTGCATCTACTCCAAATCTAGCCACAATAGGAAATAGTGAAAATCAGCCTACTACAAATGAGCTGAATCCAAGTTTAACCCCAGAACCAGTCAGTCAAAACCTTGACTCTGGGTTTAGTTCTAATCTAAATCTTAACACACCTGTTCCTGATTTCATGAAGAATGAAATCGGCAATGTTCCAGATTTGCAGTCAGGTTTAAATCAAAATCCAAATTCTTATGAACCTCAAGTTCCAAACTTGAATTTTGGTCTGAATCCATTAACTTCTGAAATACCTCAAACTTCAAATGCTCAACCAGATTTGGGTTCGTTAAACACCGATTCAGCACCTATTCCAAATTTAGATTTAAATTTAGACCCATTTGGAAATCTCTCTAATCAGCCATCTAACCAAACTCCAGATTTGGATTTAGGTAGAGGTTTTGATTTAAATATTCCAACCACACCTACTCCTTCTACTATAAATGATTTAGGTCTAAATGCAGTTTCTCAACCAGAAGAATCTCCTATTCCAAACTTAGATTTGGGTTTAGATCTTTCTAGTTTGTCACAAGCTCCAACAGGGAATCAGCAATCTGCTCCTTCAGGTAACTTTAATCAAAATGCCCCAAGTGCTCAAAATGAATTAGATAATATCTTTGGCGAATTGACAAATAATTTAGGTGGAAATAATAACCAGAATAATCAAGCTTTCTCTAACAATACACAAGGCTTTGATGATACACCATTACCACCAACAAGACAGAATCAATCACCTGCTGCTGGATATGGATTTGAAAATCTTGACGATGACACTCCATTGCCACCAATGAAACCTGCCCAGCCTGCAGCACCACAAAAAGCACCTGCAAAGAAAAAATCTGATGATATTTTTGCTTCTTTGTTCAATGATGCTGGTTTAAATGGTAATGGACAAGATGGTTTAGGAAACCTAGACTTAGATCTTGAAATATTCCCATCTGGAGACCAAAGCTCACAAATGCAGAGTCCAGCCCAAACTCCTCAATTAACAAATGATAACCCATTTAATTTAGGAAACTCTGTTCTTGATCTTGATACTATGCTTAATACTCCTTCTAACTCTGGTTCTGGAGGATTTGGAGAAAAAGATAGTTCCGGAACTTTCAATCTAGATGATTTTGATATAAATAATTTTAAACTATAAATTAAATCTCTTTGAAAAAAGCTGGTGAATCATTAAATCTCTCTCAGTGTCATTACCTAACAACACTGAAAAATCAGAATAGATAGAATTTATATCTTTTATGGTTACTTTCTTATCTATTACATCAAAAATAATTCGCCAGCTTTTAAATCTCAGAACATAGCCTTCTTCTGATTTTATATATTTATTCCGTGACTTATCAAAAATGTCATGCCCTAATTGTGATTCAATAACTCCTTTTAACTCTATCTTTTGCTGCTTTAAAAAGTTAAGCTTTTCATTAGCCCTTTCTGAATATTCTATTCTGTAGACATCCTCTATGATATTTTCCATCCAACCAATTTTTGATTCAGGGAAAGAATCATATTCTGGAATATAAGGTTTTATATCTAGAATAGGAGTATTATTTAACAAATCTATATCTGCAACATAGATTTTGTTTTTGTTAATAGAAAGAAGTTTAACACAGCTAATACCAATCTGATTAGGTCTATAAGGTGAACGAGTTGCAAAAACACCCTTTCGGCCTTTTCCATCAGTTCTTGGAGGATTAGCTAAAGGCCTCCAAGTCTTGTTCTGATGGAAAACGTAAATAACCCAAATTCGGCTGAATCCATCAAGATTTTTTAGACCCTGTTCGTAATTATGACCGTTAATTAATTCTATATAACCTTGTGATTCAGATAAATTGCCCTGTCTTGGCTGTTCTTCATGATAACTTCGTTCACACTTCATGTAGCCGATAGGTTCAAATTCTATCATCAGAATCCTTCTCGTTTTAATCTTTCAATAAAAAGATCCCAAGCATTAAACCAGTCTTTAGGTCTCATTAAATGCCCTGATTCTGGGTATTCTAAATAATCTAATTTTTCTGGGGAATCTTTATAATATGGTTTTATAGCATTATAAAATCTTCTAGCTCCGTTGGGGTCTACTACATCATCACTTCCAGCATTAACAATGAAAATATTCGCAGGGAAAATTTTATCTATGTTATCAATTGGACCTGAAAGCTCCAACTTTGAATAAACTTTACTACCAATAAATCTAAAATCTGGGTTCCCCATAAAAGGAACAAATAAATCAACTTCTCTATTTATCATCATTAATGCATAAGTAGCATATGCTCCCATAGAAATTCCACTTACAGCAACCTTTTTGCCCTGAGATTTAAAATAATTCACAAAATCAGCAACTTCGGCTGCTTCTTGTTGAATAATACCAAGCAACATAAGATAAGCTTCATGTTTATCTATTTTCCGCATTATATCTAAATATCCATCATCACGTTCACCATGATGTGGAGCATCTATAGTAACCGACCAAAAACCAGCATCTTCCAAACGATTCATATCGGTTATATTTACTTCTTTTGATACTTCCAACCCATGAAGATTAATTATTACAGATTTTCCAATTCCTTTACTGCAAGCTAAAGCTGGAACTTCAATACCATTCAAATTATAGCTAGTTCTTAATTGTGTCATTTTTATTTGAGTCCTTTATTTTGAAACAAAAGTATAATTAAATTACAGCGATAACTTAATAAAGTAAATATTCTATCTAAAAATACTAGATATTAATAATTTTCACAAAACTCAATTATGTACATAACTAAATATAAGTAAACTTTTATTATAAAATTATAGTATTATATTTAAAGATTTCAATTGGAGTACATTAAATGATAAAAAAAATAGCAGGTTTGGGGCTTTGTATTTTTTTTGCATCTTCAGTTGTTTTAGCAGATAATCCTTTCGGAAATAATACAATAGATAACGAAGAAACTGTTTCTGGCAAGTCGATAAAAAATACTAATACTACAATTAATACCAAAACCATTTCTTCTATTACTGGTTATGGTTCTAAGTCTGGTTCTTCTTCTACACAAACTTCACAATATACTGTTGTAAAAGGCGACCACCTTTGTTTAATAGCACGTAATTTACTTGGTGATGCAAATCGCTGGCCTGAAATAGTTGAACTTAGTAAAGATAGATATCCTTCATTAATCACAAATCCAGACTTGATTGAAGTTGGATGGATTTTAACTTTACCTGGAGGTCGTTCTTCTAGTTCATCAAGTTCTTCTAATAATTCTTCAAATAATGCTAACTCAAATTCTTCTAACACTAACACTTTTAGCACCCCATCTACATTAGGGAATACACAAGCTAGTGAGTTCTACGAATTAGGGGATAGAGCATATAATGAATGGCAAGAATATACAGAAAACTCAGCAAGAGGAGAATGGATTAGAAAAGTCGGCGCAATAGTTAAAAATACAAATACCTATGGAATGAAAAAATCATTAATTATTGCTCAAATTATTAATGAAAGCGGCTGGATGAGTACCCACGCTTCTTCTTTATCTAAGTTTAATAATGTCTTGGGCATCAATACTGATATGGGCCGAATAAAACCTTCAATGCAAGATTCAACCTGGTCTAAAAAACAAACTTCCGGTTACAACAATGTTACACAATGGAGTTCAGATGGTTCTCATATTGTAGGAACATACGAATCAATGAGACATTATGATAGTATTGAAGAATGTATCGAAGATTATGCAAATGTCTTATCATTATATCATCCAGAATGTAAAGGCAGTAATAATATTGAAGACTATCGTAGTTTCTTAGAAGGCTATACACCAAATCCTAATGCTAGTACTACTGATAAATATAAAAACATCATTAAAAAATATAATCTAGAAAGATTTGATGAATAAATAATTCATATAGAAAAAAAAAGACCGCTAATAACTTAAGTATTAGCGGTCTTTTTTTATGAAAAATTTTGTTTTTCTAATTAAAAAATTATAATTATTATTTATTAAAAAGGTTACTTACTGATTCTATAAATAACTGAATTGTGCTTTTCTGATTAGAAATTCCGTCTGAGTTATCTGAATCAAACCATGGGTTTGGAAACAACATAATATTTTACCTCCAAAAAAAATTCTTTATTTATTATTGTATCGACTTATATTTTCAAAACTTCAGAAAATCTTTTATTTATTACTCCTGCAATTAAATCTTAAAAAATTCTGGATTGCCACGCCTCTTTCATGGGCTCGCAATAACGATTATGACTGTGTTCAGAATATATTAACGTCATCGCAAACCGCAAGTTATACGTCATTACGAGCAGTCGATAGACTGCGTGGTAAACCGTGGCGATCCAGTTAAAATTTAATGCAAAAACCTAGTTTTTAGACAGGCTCTCAAGGGAGGGCTTTAAATGTTTTATCACACTGAAAGTCATTAAAAATAAGTCCATCTAAAAAACAAAAAATCCGCTAATAAAGCAGATTATTTGTTTTTATATATTATAATTTTTGCTACTGAGTGGAGCTGACCGGGATCGAACCGGCGACCTTTTGAATGCCATTCAAACGCGCTCCCAACTGCGCCACAGCCCCTTATGGAGAAGCCCTGAATGCTTTATTACATTCGGGGCTTCATAGACCTGGCGGCGACTGACTCTCCCAC
>CAMJNS010000094.1 GCA_946407375.1 uncultured bacterium | reverse complement strand
ATTTAAGCCCTCTTTTTTAAAGAGGGATGTCAGCTTTAGCTGACAGGGAGATTTTTCTTTTCACCCTGTATTTTATAAAATCCCCCTTTGCGACTCGCTCACATCCTATGGCTCGCTTGCATACCGCCATCCTTGGCGGTTATACGAAAGGGGGTAAGGACAATAACTACTTTTTATTATATTACGTTCTAGCTGTCTGTAAGACCAATTTTGTTCAGAAGCCTCTTTTAAGTAATAATCTCGTTCTTCAGTATTGTCTAGACGTATTATTTTAGTTATATTTGACCAACCCAAATTCCCTAGACACTGTCTAGGGAATTTAGGATAAGCTATATAGAAACTTCTCATATTCCATAAATTTGCTTCTGAAAAGCCTTTTCCAAAAGTGTCAGTTAAGAATCTGGATAAATTTTCTATTAATTTACTTCCATATTCAGCACGAGATTTACCAGATTGTTCTTCTTCAACTATTCGTTCGCCAATCTTCCAATAGGTCTCAACCATAACAGAATTAACAGCATGATAAGATCTGGCACGAGCAATTATTAGTAATTCTTCTATATCTTTATAAATTTTACTAATTTTTTTCATTTATATCTTATCCTTTTCCTTTTTACTGGATTGCCACGACTCTTTCAGAGTCTCGCAATGACGGTTGTGTCAGAGACTAATGTTTGCCACTAGTTAGGTCACCCTTTCGGTTACTGCGTAACCACTTCCCCTCTAGGGGAAGCTTTACAACAACTACCAACAACAAAAACTACTCCTAGCAAAGCTTGGCTATAAGTAGTTCATCTGCTTCAAGAAAGAATCTAGTTCGTTGACCGCTTTGTCTCGCTCATCAATCATACTGCCTAAAGTTACAGTGTATTTATCATAGATTTCTTCTATTTTTCCCTGTAATTTACGAATATGAGCATCTAAATATTCTTGAATAGTAGAATAAAGCCTTTGGTAGCCTATATCAAGAATAAGTTTCCTTGCTGATTCAGAGTCTTCTTTTCTTAGTTTTTCTGCATATTTTTTCTGCTGTAAAACGAAATTATCATTTGCCCACTTTATAAAAATCATGGCTATGATATAGTCTTTATATTCAGCAGCGTCCATACTTGTTCTAAGAGCATCACACTGCTTTTTTAAGAATATTTCAAGTGCAGAAAGAGAAAGTTTCATTGTTGTCTCCAGTTAGCAAAGCCTTGTGTTGTATTATAACACAATATAAAAATAGAAGTTTAAAGATGTGAGATATTTAAAGTTTTTATTGTTATTGTTTTACTTAAGCTCATCAAAGTATTATATTTTGCTATTTCACTTTTCTCTCATTAAGGCAAATTACTATGAAGTAAAAAGAAATGTTTATAGTGTAGTTAACTAATATATTTTAAAGTCATAGGCTAAATTATTTTAATAATTTTTTACATGCAGCCAGCTGACTTGCCATATATTTATCATTTGGATCTAATTTTAGCCCTTTTTCAAAAGCTTCTATAGCTTTGTCGAATTTCTTTAAATTTCTATAACAGTAACCTAAGTCAGACCAATTATATTTATTCTGTGGATTTATATCCTTTGCCTCTAAAAAATATATGATAGCTTTATCATAATCTTTCTGTTTTATGTAATAAGATCCAATATCAGAATAAAAAATGTCTAACAAATCGAAATCATGGTCTCTTTTTGAAATCTTTATGCCGTCTAATGCTGTTTTTAATCCTTCTTTCCCTCTACCTGATTTAAACAAAGACTTTTCTAATAAAAGAATTGCGTTTATATATTGAGGTCTGTATTTTAAACAAAGTTCAGCTTGTTCAATAGCTTCTTTATATTTTTTTTCAGTGTAATATAATTGATGACATAGCTTATGATGCTTATCTGATTTGTTTATATCAGAATCTGGATTAAATCTTTCTTTATAATATACTGTTTTTGTTCCTATATCGAAAATATCTTCAACCCCTTGATCTACAAGGTTTTTGCATTCTTTTAATTCTTCCATGGTTTTATCTACATTATCAAGAAAACAATAACACAAAACTATTGAATACTTGCAATAGTATTTTTCGTCTAAATCACTAGTTTTATCATAAGCCATTTTATAGTATTTTATAGCATTCTGATAGTCCTTTATATATTCATAATATCTACCAAATTTAATAATAAAAGATGTGAGTTTTTGATTATTATTTTCTTTTGTGCATATTTCAATAGCTTTTTGAATATAATCCTTTGCTTCTTCATATTTACCTAACTCAAATAGTAATAATATTATTTCTTCAATTGCCATATAATTATATGCAACAAATTCTGTTTCAACTTCAGAATCTTTATTTAAAGCTTCTTTTAAACAAGATAACGCTCGAACTTTATCTCCTTCATCTACTGCACTGTAAGCATCTAAAGTAGCTGATGCAAGAGAATATAATTTGAAATAATTAGTAGACTTATCTTTGTTTTGTAACTCTTCGTAACTTCTAGTTAAAATATTTAAGTATAGATAAGGATAAAAATAACTATATTTTTTATTTTCTTTTTTTTCTAATATTGGAAGAGCTTTTTCCCCTAGTTTTATTGCTTCAAGATAGTTCCCCTTATCTTTTTCTATACCTGCTAGCCCTAAAAGACCTACCCAATTATATGGATCAAGTTCTAGTATCTTCTTATATTCAGCTTCTTTTTTTGCTTTATTATTTTCCCTTATATAAGGTTTGGCAGAATAAACAAGTTTCTCTATTGGAAAATCAGCGAATTTAGCTTCTCTAACTTCATTAACCATTTCTTCATTTCCAGATTTTTCATAATACTTTATAGCTTTGTCATAATTTTTTATTTTATAGTAGGAATAAGCTAAAGATGCATAATCAGATGTTTGATATGGTTTGTTTATTAATGTTAGATTATAATATTTTATAGCTTCTTCATATTTTTCTTCCAATTTATATGCTGCTGCTAAATCATGATAAAATCGACCAATATTGTCTATGCTTTTTATTTTTTGAGCTACCTCTAATCCTATTAATGCATATTCTTTTGTTTTTGTAGGATTTTTTGTATGCAAATAACAAATACAAATTTCTCCCAAAGCTTGCATTTGCTTAGGATTTATAGCTAATGCTTGCTCTAGCAAAACTATTGCTTCTTTATATTTATGCTCTTTTTCTAAATCAATAGCTTTGAAAAATAAATCTTTAAATTTTACATCTTGACTTCCTAAATAAGAAAAACTTTTCGCTAAGCAACTACAATTTATAGTTATAATAGAAAACAGAAAACAAAGAATTAAGATTTTAAATGTCTTCATAGGTGCTCTCCAAGCTCTTTAGAATATAAACAAGATTCTATTTAATTTATACTAATCTTTTTATAAAATCAATAAAGTAGCTAACCTCCTTCAGGGCAACAACTACTACAACTACCAACAACAATAACTACTCCAAGCGAAACACAAAGTTTTTCTTGATAAATAACAACTAAAAGTGGTAATGAATACACTTGAAAATTTTATATAGATTTTGGTGAAGTAAAAAATGGCTGTCGGAATACCAATGACTGAAGGTGCACCTTGGAAGCATATTATACGTTTTACGCTTCCAGTGTTCTTTGGGCTAGTTCTTCAGCAGTTATATAACACAGTTGACGCCATTATTGTTGGGAACTACTGTGGGGAATCTTCTCTTGCAGCAGTAGGCACTACCGCTACTTTCACATTTTTGTTTCTAGCAATGGCAACGGGTTTTTCTGCTGGAAACGGGGTTGTTGTAGCCCAAGCTTTTGGTGCCAATAATCAGAATGAAGTAAGAGCCAATGCTTCAACAGGCATTTTGCTTCTGCTTGGAATGGGCTTAGCTTCAACCCTTATAGGAATTTCAGTTTCAAGAGTTGCTTATGTTCACTTTGTTGGGGTTCCACCAGAAATATTAGATTTAACCCTTCAATATTTCAATATTTGTATGCTTGGAATGGTTTTCCAGTTTGGCTACAACATCTTTTCTTCAATTTTGAGAGCAATAGGCGATAGTGCGGCTACCCTTTATTTTTTGTTAATTACTTCTATATTAAACATTGTTCTAGATTTGCTTTTTGTTGCTTATTTCAAATGGGACGTGGCAGGTGCCGCCTGGGCTACAAACATTTCACAAGCGGTTTCCTTTATTGCTGCTTATATTTATATGAGCAAAAGATACCCTGTTTTTCGTTTCAAACTTAAAGAATTTACTTGGAACAAGGCTCTTGCTTGGCTAACTATCAAAATGGGTTTTCCTATAGCTTTACAACTTGCAATAGTATCTATTGGTTTAACATTTATACAAAGAGCAGTAAATTCTTTCGGGAAAGCTATGACAGCTTCATTTACAGTTGGTCAGAGAATGGAACTCTTTTTGAATCTGCCTTTCCATGCTTTTCAAACAACGCTTGCCACTTATGCTGGGCAAAATATTGGCGCAGGGAAAATGGACAGAGTTAAACAGGGAATGAAGCAGGCTTTGGCTATGTCTTTTGTTTCTACGCTTATTATTTCATTAACAGTTTGTTATTTTAATCAGGAAATAATACGTATTTTTGGAATAAGCGACCAAGCTGCAGTTTATTGTAGAGACCATATAAATACTATTGCCTTTACAAATCTTTTGCTTTCTTTTTATGTTCCAGTTTTTGGCGTTTTTCAGGGTGCCAATCACACTGCGTTCCCAACTTTCGTTGCAACTTGCGCATTAGGCACTAGAGCTCTTGTAACTTATATCTTTAAAGATAATCCAGATTATTTTGGTTACTCAATTATATGGTGGAACAATTTATTCGGTTTTTCAGTCGGTATTATAATTACCTGGATATATTATTTTAGCGGTTGCTGGCAGAAAAACTCAAGAATAAACATGGCTTAAATTTTTATTCGTTTGTAGTCTATATTTTCAAATCGTCATTGCTATAGGCTGTGCAAAAACTTAAAAATTCTCTAAAAAAATAATATTTCTTTTTATGTAGTCTACACATTGTCATAAACGTATAGCTTTCAGAGCTAAAGCCCATACGCTATACTTTTTATGACAAATATGTAGACTATTAGTATAAGCTAATTTGAGTTGAAAAATAGTTTTCGCACAGCCTATAGCAATTGAAGAAAAGGCGGGATGGACTTCGTTTTGCTTTCAGTAACGCCACGGCACCGAAAAGCTATTGTTTTTTATTGGTATTTGAATCTTGTTGTTGGTCTAACCAAACACGACGATATTGAAGGGCACATTCACCCATTGCACCAACTTTTAAGCCATGCACATTGGGTTGAGGCAAAATATTCAATGTATAGAAATACATAAATACCATTGGAGCATCGTCTACGATAATTTTTTCGGCTTTTTCGTAAAGAGGAACACGAACAACCATTTCAGTTTCGTTTCTTGCTTTCTCTAAAAGTTTATCAACTTCAGGATTGTTGTATTTCCAGTAGTTATAACCATCACCAATATTTGAAGAATGGAACAAAGTAAAAAGGAAACCATCTGGGTCAGGATAATCTATTGTCCAACCAAGTCTGAAAAACGGAACGTTACCTTTTGTGATTTCATCTAGATGCTTTTCAAAGTCAACTGTTTGTATTCTACATTCAATACCCAAATCTTTTAGATTTGCCACAATGAAATCACCGACTCTGTTTTGCTGTAATTGATGAGATTCGTCTACCTGTAGGGTAACAACAGGGAAACCTTTTCCATTAGGATAACCAGCTTCGGCAAGCAATTTTTTAGCTCTTTGTAAATCATAAAAATAACCCGGCAATAAAGGATCATGACCAGGAATTCCAGGAGTTAAGACACCGTTTGCGGCCTGAGCCCTTCCATTTAATACTAATTTAATTATAGATTCTCTGTCTATAGCAAAATTCAAAGCCTGTCTGACAAGCTTGTTATCAAAAGGAGGCTGAGTTACATTCATACCTAAGAAGTTTAAGCCCCAAAGATTTGATTCCTGAATTAACTTTGCATATTTAGGGTCATGTTTAACATTCTGATAAATAAAGTCTGGAACATCAACATGTTGTAATCTACCTGCTTTAAATTCGTTAAATCTGTCTTCGTCTTTTGGAATAACGACAAACTCAACCCCATCAAGCCAAGGTCTACCACGGAAATAATCTTCATTAGCCTCTAGAATAAAACGATCACTCTTTTTACCTTTCCATTTAAAAGCACCTGTTCCAACAGGCATATTTTCTAAATTATCAGCATCTTCCTGTGGAACTATAAAAGCATTACTAACCCCTAAAGTCGCTACAAATGGAGAGAAAGGATGTTCAAGTTCTATTTCTATAGTATCACTTGCCAATACGCGTATTCCGGAAATCTCTTCTGCTTTGCCCTGATAATAATCGTTGGTTCCTTTTATTATCTTAAAGAAAGAGTTTTCATTATTTGAATTTGGAGCAAATAAACGTTTGAAAGTAAAAAGAACGTCTTCTGCAGAGAATAATCTTCCACCATTCTTTGTATTTGCACCATTCACAACTTTATGGAAATGAACGTCTTTTCTAAGTTTAAAAGTATAAACAAGCTTATTTTCACTAATTTGCCAGCTTTCAGCAAGACAGGGAACTATAGTATCAGAAGCACTAAATTCTACTAAGCCATCATAAATTTGGCGACATATTTCGTTAGAGTTAGCTTCTCTAAGGTGAGCAGGGTCAAGCAATATATAATCATCAGTAAAAGCACGGTGATATATTCCACCTCTTTGAGGTTTTGATTCTTTAACTTCTACCTTAGGCGGCTGTTCTTCATCACAACCAACTAAACCCAAAGATATAAATAGAATAAAGAAAAAGACTAGCTTTCTAAACATAATTGAACCTCATTTTGGTGGATTCTTAATTCTATCACGATTAAATCTATCTAACAAGAAACTTTTAGAGTTAAAAGGCAAGAATGTAAGAGTAAAAAGGATGTATTTGTCCGGTATTTATAATTTACAAAAAAAAATTTTAAAAAATTTAAAAATATAGTTAAAGAATTTACATTCTTGGTCGAATGGTTTGTAGGATTTGTTTGCCTCCTTATTTATTCGTCCGAGGACATTTTGTGCCCTCGGATATTTTTTTTAGGAAGTTTCATTTCTTATATATTTTGTGGGTAACGAACCAATTCTAGTTTTTTCGGAAATTTCCCATCTAATTCAGCAAATAAGCCTTCAATTTTTCCTGGTGCTTGAGCACATAAAAACTTTTCTGAATAACCTGTTAAAAATCGCCCCACAACAGTATTCTTATCTACACCAATAATTCCATTAATTGCTCCAGTCATTCCCAAGTCCGTTAAAATGCCTGTTCCCCCATTTGGTAATATTCTATTATCAGAAGTCTGAACATGAGTATGAGTGCCATAAGCTACTGATGCGCGTCCATTAACATGCCAAAAAAATGCTAATTTCTCAGAAGTAGCTTCTCCATGAAAATCAACAAATAAAGGAATATCTGAAGGTAAAGTTTTATAAAGTCTATCAAAAGTTTCAAATGGGCAACGGCAGGTTTCCATAAAAACACGCCCTGCCAAGTTTATAACAGCTATGCTACCTTTATCTTTCTTGGTAAAAATTCTACAACCAGAACCAGCATCGTCATCTGGCGCCATATTATGTGGTCTTAGAATATATTCGTGACTAGAAAGAACATCTGGCCAATCAGCTCTTGCAAAAATATGGTTTCCTGAAGTTATAACATCAATACCAGATTCTTTTATAACTTTTGCATGTTTTGCAGATAAGCCATTTCCAGCAGTAGCATTTTCGCCATTTGCTATTATCCAATCTGGTTGGTAAATTTCTTTTAACTTTGGTAAAAGAGATACAATTGCTTCGCGACCAGTTTTACCATAAATATCACCAAGCATTAATACTTTCATAAGTCGTTTTTTTAACAAAAAGCTATGGGCTTAAATTAAAAATTTAAGCCCATAGCTTTTTTGTAATCGAATTAATGAGCGATTTCTACGCTACGAGTTTCACGAATGAGAACGACTTTAACCTGACCAGGATATTCCATGTCGCTTTCAATCTTTTTAACGATATCACGGCAAAGTTTTGGTGCTGTAATATCATCAACATCTTCTGGGCTAACCATAACACGAATTTCACGACCTGCTTGAATTGCATAAGCAGAAGCAACACCATTAAAGCCTTTTGCGATTGTTTCCAAATCAACTAATCGTTTGATATAAGCTTCTAAGGATTCACTTCTAGCACCACGACGTGAAGCAGAAATAGCATCAGCAGCAGAAATCAATACTGCTTCTGGTGTTTCAAAAGGAACATCTTCGTGGTGAGCTGCTATACAATTAACTACCTTTTGAGATTCCTGATATTTTCGTGCAAAATCAGCACCTAGTTTAGCATGGTTACCTTCGTCGCTTTCGATAACTTTACCAATATCGTGTAACAAACCAGCTCTTCTTGCCAACTGAATGTCACCACCGATTTCAGCAGCTAAATTACCTGCTAGGTTTGCAACTTCAATAGAGTGTTGCAAAACATTTTGACCGTAAGAAGTTCTGTAATTTAAACGACCGACTATTTCTATTAGTTCTTGATGAATACTTTGAATACCAAGAGCCAACATAGTCTGTTCACCAGCTTCTTTAATACGAAGCTGAACTTCTTTTTGAGCCTTTTCATACATTTCTTCAATCTTAGCAGGATGAATTCTACCATCGAGAGTAAGATTTTCTAAGGTAACACGAGCTATTTCACGTTTAATTGGATCAAAAGAAGAAAGAACAACAGCTTCTGGAGTATCATCAATAATAACATCTACACCAGTAAGATTTTCAAAAGCTCTTATATTTCGACCTTCACGACCAATAATTCTACCCTTCATTTCTTCGCTAGGAAGTTCAACTACGGTAACTATTGGGTCGATAGTATGGTCGGTTGCACATCTCTGAATAGAAGTAGCAAGAATTTCTCGAGTCTTTTTATCAGCTTCTGATTTAATTTTCTGATCAGCTTCATTAATCTTCAAAGCAATTTCATATTGAAGCTCATCTTCAATTTTCTTCATCAAAAGCTCTTTTGCTTGTTCTGGTGTTAAACCAGCAACTCTTTCCAATTCTTTCTTTTGCTGTTCTAGAAGTGCTTCGCTTTCTTGTTTAAGTTTCGCCAATTCTGATTCTTTATCACGAAGCATATCTGCTCGTTTTTCTAAACTTTCAGATCTGGCATCAGCTTTTTCAATTCTAGCGTTGAGAGCAGTTTCCTGTCTTTCTATTTCCTGACGTTTCTTTTGAAGCTCACGTTCGGAATTCTTTCTATCCGCTAATTCTTTGTCACGAATTTCTTTGGCTTTTTTCTGAGCTTTTTGAAGTTCGCGTTGGGCATTATTCTTGGCTTCTTCAAGAATAGTTTTTTCCTGCTGTTTCGCTGCTGCAACTAATCCATCAGCCTTTTTCTTTTCGCTACTTTTAGCAATAAAAAAGCCGATTATTCCAGAAACAACGGCGACTACAGCTGCCACTACATATACCATATTGTCTGGCATGAGTCCTCCGAGTAATTTATCCGATATTTTTTCTGCAAGCCCTTTTGTTTTTTCGGGTTTAGAAATTTTAAACATTTGTTATAGGTTTTCCTGATATACCTTGACTTTGAATTCATTGCGTAATGCTGCAACATAAGCATCAAATGCTTCTTTTTGTTTCTGTGGAAGAAGCTGACTTCTAATATCTTCTTGAACATCTTCAAATTTTCTTGTTCCAGCAGGAGTACGACTATCTACTCTAATAAGATGGTAACCGAATTGGGTTTTAACTGGTCCAACAACTTTACCAATTTCACCTTCTTTACAAGCTTTTTCAAATTCAGGAACCATCTGACCTTCAGAAAAATCACCAAGGTCGCCACCCTGTTGACTTGAAGGACAAATAGATGAAGCTTTAGCTACTTCTTCAAATTTCTTAGGATCTTTTTGTAAATCAGCTAACAAAGATTTGGCTTTGTCTTCTTCTTTTACAAGAATATGATGAGCATGCATTTGAGCAGGTGCAGCAAAAGAAGCAAGATTTTTATTATAAAAATCTTTTATTTCTTCATCTTTTACGGTAATTGGACTTAGAACCTTATCAAAAAGCATTTTTACAAGTGTTCGGCGAGAAACTTCTGCCACAGCTCTTGGAAATTCTTTTGAATAGTTATCAAAATTCTTTTCAACATCGTGTAAAGAAAGGTCTTTAGCATAATGCTGATCTAAGAAATCTTTTAAACCATCGCCTTCAAGAACCTGCGGTCTAATAAAAGCTGGTATTTGTTCTAAATCTTCATATATTTCAGAAACTTTTACTTTTATTCCATCATATTCAGCTACAACAGAATTAAGTTCAGCTTCTGTAAGTTTTTCTTTACGAATGCAGCTAGCAACATCATCATAAGATTTAAAATTATAGAGTTTTTTAAGCTGTTCAATATTTGCTTTGAAGGTTTCTATTTGTTTTTCGCTTGCAAGGTCACGTCTAATCTGAGACGAAACAGTATCGAAAGGCTTTACAGTTCCATTCTTTTTATCTGTATATTTAACAATAATAAAAACTTTATCAGAAAGAGAAATAGGTTCAGAAACTTTATCTTTTTCAAGAGAAGAAATTGCTTTGGCAACTTTAACATCTAAATTATCAAGAGCTACAAAGCCTCTATCTCCTCCATTGTTTTTCATTTCATCAGTTGAAGAAGCTTTAGCTATTTCAATAAAAGATTTGCCTGAATTTAAATCTTTATAAAGTGCATCTGCTTTTTCTTTTGTATCAGTAGAAATTTGGAAAAGATGATATTGATCAGGTTCAGAGAAAAGCTTTATATTGTCATCGTAATATTTTTTAACACTTGCTTCGTCAAGAGTAATCTGACCGAGCATTTTTCTCATTCGTTCCATTGCAAGAACAGATTTAGAAGCTTCACGACTTTCTTTCTTGTAATTATCAGTTTTGTCGAGACCTTCCATTTCAGCCTTTTTCTGAAACATAATAACTTCTACAAGTTGGCGAAGGAATTCTCTTCTGCCTTCTGGGGAAGATAATTGAGCTGCTACCTGAGGTGAAACTTCTTTAAAAGCGTTGATTTCCTGGTCATATAATTCACGAGTAATTTTTATGTCGGAAACTTCTGCAAGAAGATCCTTGGGGCTCCCTTTAACTGAAGATGGTAAAGGAAGCATATCTTGAGCATTTGGCATCACAGGTTGCGCGCTACAATTTGGTGAACATAAAAAAGAACAAATCAAAAAAACAAATAAAGCGCCGAAACGCTGATGTTCTAATTTCATAGAGCCTCCACGTAATTTTTATCTATTCATTATAACATTGATACAACCATTATTCAAATCTATTTATATTATTAGTATTAAAAGGGATTTGACATAATTTTCATAGGAGTTTAGAATCTTTAATTACTTAAAAATTTTTTAAAGGAA
>CAMJNS010000093.1 GCA_946407375.1 uncultured bacterium | reverse complement strand
GTGGTGCCTGAGCATTTATATTTGGTAAACCAGGATTATTAGCCTGTTGTGGTGCCTGAGCATTTATATTTGGTAAACCAGGATTATTAGCCTGTTGTGGTGCAGAATTATCTTGAGGACTTGTTGGAACAACTTTAGGAGGAATATTTGCTTGACTAACATTATTAGCGAAACTTCCTGGCTGAGGAACAGTCTGAGGAATTGGATTTGCGACGCTAGGATTGGTTGAAGCAGGCTGATTAACACCTAAGTTAGAATTAGACAACGGCATAGTTCTTGGAACATTGGGTTTATCTTCTCTAACAGGTGTGTCTTTTATCTTTTCAAACAACTGCATAGCAACTTGAGCTACTATTGGGTCAGGATCACCGCAGGCTGCCTTAAGAATTTGTCTAGACATATTATTATTAATTCTTGCTAAGGCCTTTAAAACACTTAAACGAATTCCCTGATTCGGATCTTTCAATGCAGCTCTTAAAAGAATTAAAGAAGGCTGGTCTGCAATTTCTCCTAAGGCAAAAATAACACTATCTCTTAACCATACTTCTGGAGAAACCAACATTGCTCTTAATGTTAAGAAAGCTTGCTGATATCCTATTTTAACCAAGTATTTAGCAGCATTAACTTTAACACGGTTTTCACTATCATTTAATAATTTGATTATTTCCTGTTCACAACCCACTATTTGTTGAGTTTCAATAACTTCAACAGTATTTGCCCTAACACGTGGATCTTCATCTTTTAAACATCTGACTAATAATGGAACTCCACTTTGATCACAGTTTTTAGCAAAAACTTTGACAAGACCAGATTTTATAATAACATCTTTTTCATTTACCAGTATATTTTCTAACAAATCAGTATTTAATCGAGCATCAGTGTCCATCACTATTTTTAGCATCAAGAATCGACGTTGAGAAGTATAATCCGAATTATTTAACAATTCTAGAATATGAGATGGAACACGATTATCTTTTAAATTAAATAAGTTTTGTAAAGCTGTTAGAGCTACTTCTTCGTGAACACTTTTTGCCAATTCAAATAATCTTGTTAAATAGCCACTAGGTTTTGTGTTAGCCAAATCATTAGCATGCTGAATTAAAAAAGAAATATCTGTAGAATTTGAAATCTGTGGTAAAGAAGGATCAACTGGACCATCTATCTGATTCGTCGAAGGACGTAAAGGAACTGGACTTATATTAGCATCTTGATTTTGTGTGGGCGTAGGTAAAACAGAAGTAGGTTGAGGAGCAACCGGCTGAGGAGTTATTGGTTGAGGAGTAATAGGCTGAGGGGGAACTGGTTGAGAAGTAATAGGTCTTGTATTAACAACTGTTTTTTGAGAAGCTGGCAATGGATTAGATATTGCTTCAGCAGGAGGAAAAACAGGAGAATTATTCAAAGATTTACTTCCTATATTATCTTCTAAAGAACTAATATCAGGCAATTTAGCAGCTAAAGCTTCATCAGGTTTCATTTCTGAAAGATTAAATTTAGGTATTTTATTTAAAGTTGTTTCTACTGGTTTAGCAGCTAAATCGGCAGCATTATCAGTTTGAGTTTCGTTTAAATCAAATAAAGAAGGTAATTCAAATCCTGAATTATTGGAGTCAGAAGAAGAGGGAGAATTAAAATCATTATTATTTAATCCCTGTGATGAAAAAGAAGATGGTAAACCAGAGGAATGAGGTTGAACGCCAAAAGAATTTGTTGAATCTGTTTCATGCCCCATTAGTTTACCTATTGCCTTTTTGGCAGCATTTTGAACAGATTCTTCGCTATCCTGTAAACATTTTTCAAGATGTTTAATCTTATCTTGAACAGGTAGATTTGGCAAATTTACAAGTTGCTCCACAGACATTAGTCTAACTTGTGAAGAAATAGAATTAAGATTTTGTATAATCAATTCTTGTCTTTTCTTGTTAAGCATATCTGTTACCCTCTTTATTTATTGGAATTATCTTCTTCTGCTTCATTATCACAATCTTCTCCATTCAAAATTGCTAATAGTATAGCTAATTCAGAACGAGAAAAATGGTTTAATCGAACCATTTGACTTAAATCATCATATCGTTCAGATTGCATTATTTCAAGAGCTTCTTTATTAATTATTTTTAATCGCTCATCTTCAATTTCATATGGTAATCTTATGGTTTCTAAAAAAGCTGTTTGCTTAATACGTTCTAGTTCTCTGTCAGCATAACCACGATATTTTATTTCTGTTTCTAACGCATAGATTTCATCTGGTGCAGTTAAACAACTATCTGAGGGTTTGTGTAACAATTCGATAACAGATTTATATGTCATACCAGGTCTTTGAAGTAATTCTGCACCACTTGCTGGTTTCTTTAAATCTCCAGTTCCTGTTTTAGACATAATTTCTCTAGCTTCAGAACTTGGTAATAAGCTGAGTTCGTCCATAGAAGCAATTTCGTCTTCTATTCTTTTTTTCCAAGTAAATATTTTATCATATCTTTCTTTGCTAACTAACCCTATTCTATACCCATCTTCGATAAGACGTCTTTCGGCAGAGTCATCTCTTAGAGTCAATCTGAATTCTGCATGCCCTGGAGTGATTCTATATGGTTCATTTCTACTCCAAGTAGAAAGATCATCTACTAAAACACCAAGATAACTTCTTGTTCTAGATGGCCAATATGGTGTTTCCCCTCTTAATGAGAGTATTGCGTTAATTCCTGCAATTAAACCTTGTCCAGCAGCTTCTTCATAACCAGAGGTTCCATTTATCTGACCAGCAGTATAAAGACCTTTTATTTTACGACTTTCCATCGTTTTATGAAACTGACCAGGAGCTAGAGCATCATATTCAATAGCATAGCCATATCGTAAAATTACAGCCTTCTCTAAACCTACTACACTTGAAACTATGTCTTCTTGAGCAACAGGAGGCATCCCTGTAGTTAACCCCTGCAAATAAAGTTCTTGGGATTTCCAACCTTCGGGCTCAATAAAAATCTGATGCCTTACCATGTCAGGAAACTTTAAAAGTTTTCTGTCTATCGAAGGACAATGTTTTGGACCTTCATTTGTTATATTTGCTAATACTAATGGGCTTTCAGACATATGTCTTTTTACAGCCTCAATAGAACGCTCATCAGTAAAGGTTAAGAAACAGGATATTTGCTTTTCATAGCGTCTTAATCTATCTTCCCAAGTAAAACCACCTGCGTCAATATCACCAGGCAATTCTCTTAAAATAGATAAGTCTACTGAACTTTTAAGAACTCTTGGAGGTGTTGCAGTCTGCAAACGGCGCATTTTTATGCCATTTTCTTCTAATGATGCAGAAAGACCTATTGCTGCCTTTTGATTTTGTGGGGCTCCATCCCAAGATTCCCGTCCTAATATTATTCTGGCATTTAAATAAGTTCCTGAAGTTATAATCAATCGTTCGCATAAAAACTTAATACCTGTTTCAAGCTTTATGCCTTGTATTTTATTATCGCTAACAAGAATTTCAGTTACCTGCCCCTGACGAACATCTAAATTCTCTTGTTCAAAAAGAGTATTAATCATTCTTTGGCGATATAGATATTTATCTGCCTGAGCACGACGTGAACGGACTGCTGGACCTTTAGAGGTATTTAACCATTTCATTTGAACACAGGTTTCATCTATGCAGCTAGCCATTTCACCACCAAGAGCACCAATTTCTCTAACAAGATGTCCTTTTCCTGGACCTCCTATACTTGGGTTACAAGGCATAAGAGCAATAGTGGTAATATTCATCGTTACAAGAAGAGTATCTGCCCCTAGTCTTGAACTTGCTAAAGCTGCTTCGCAACCAGCGTGTCCACCACCAATAACAATAACTGAATAATGTCTTTTTTCTGTCATTTTATTTGCCAATACAAAAACGTTCGAAAATAATATCTAAGGTGTTTACATCAACTGTTTCACCGTTTACTCTACCTAATTCACGAACAGCTTCCTCTAAATCAATTGCTAGCATATCTTGATACATGTTACCAATACCCTCTTCAGCTCGTTTAAGTACTGTCAAAGCTTTATCAAGGGCATTCACCTGTGAGGCACCTAATAAAACCATTTCTTCCAAACTACTTATTCCATTAACCTTTAAAGTTTTACTAAGCGAAGATATAAGTTCACTCATCCCTTCGCCTTTAAGAGCAGAAGCTTTTATTACCTCTAACCCAGCAAGGAAATCAGGATTTAGTTGCTGAGGTAAATCTGATTTATTTTGAACTATTAAAACTGGTTTTTCTAATGATTTTAAACGTTGCAAAACAGCCATATCTTCAGAATCAGGAGTTTGCGAACCGTCAAAAACCCCTATTACAGCAAAAGAAGTTTCTATAGCTTTTTCTGTTCTTTCTATCCCTATAGCTTCTATATCATTTTCTGCTTTTCTTAAACCCGCTGTATCAATGAGTTTTACAGGTAATGAATCAATAATTAAACTTTCTTCCAACGTGTCTCTTGTGGTCCCAGGAATATTTGTTACTATTGCCCTGTCGCGACCAAGCAAATAATTCATTAAACTTGATTTTCCTGCATTAGGTTTACCAACGATAGCAACTTTTAAACCTTCACTAATCATAGAACCGTTTCTTGCATTATCCGCAAATAAACTAAGTTCTGACAATATCTTTTGAAGTTTAATTTTTAATGCGTTTTCATCTATTGATTCTATTGAATCTTCAGGGAAATTTAAACTAGCTTCTAGTTGAACTAATTGGTCTAATAATTCCTGTCTAATTTTTGCTATATATTTAGAAGGAAGCCCATCAAGCTGATTTAATGCTAACCTAGTTTGAGTTGTTGATGAAGCATATAAAAGTTGAGAAAGAGCTTCAACTTCTAACAAATCCATTTTGCCATTAAGAAAAGCTCTTCTGGTAAATTCACCTTTTTCTGCTTGTCTAGCCCCATTTTTGAATAAGATACTTAATACCTTAGAAACAATAACAGGATTACCATGAGTTGATATTTCTGCTAAATCTTCGCCAGTGTAGGATTTAGGGGAAAGATAAGTATTTACTATAACTTGATCTGCTATATAACCAGTTTCAGGTTCTATTATATTACCAAAATAAGCAGAATAATGCAGGGGGAAAGCCCTCTTTCCCCCTGGTTTAAATACTTTTTTTAATATTTCAAAGGTATCAGGTCCTGATACCCTTATCAGACTAATAGCCGCCCTACCTGCTGGAGTAGAGAGGGCGGCAATAGTGTCGATTTTTAACTTAGACATCTTCTTCCATAAACATTGGAACAGAAGTAGAAACTTCTGATTTTTCTGTTGTATCTATTTCATCATCTACAGACAAAGGCTGCCATTCAGCATTTGCAGGCTTATTAATGTTTTTCTTTTTCATAGATGAAATAACAACACGTCTCATTGGTTCTGTGCCCTTTGAAAAAGTTTCGACATCATTTCTGTCTTTTAATGCCATATGAATTGTTCTGCGATCAAGGGTAGTCATTGGTTCAAGTTCAATTGGTCTACGAGAAGCAACGGCTTTTCTAGCCATTCTATTAGCAAGATGAATCAAACTTTGATAACGTTTTTCACGATAACCCTGTGCGTCAAGAACTATTTTAATTCTGCTTTCATCGTTACCTTTGTTGAAGATTATATTCATTAAGTATTGAACAGAATCAAGAGTATGACCTCGTTTACCAATGAGTTGAGAAACATCTTCTGCAGAAGCTTCAATTACCCAAGCGCCATCACGCATGTAATCAACTAATTGAATGTCTTCAATACCTACATTTGCGGCAATTCCTTTAATAAGATCAAAAATCTGACTATAACCTTCGTGATTCTTTATTTCATCAGTAACAGGTTCTTTTGGTCTTTCTGGAATAGTAATTTGTTCTTCAGTTTCAGAAGCTTCTTCTCTATATTCATCTCTATTACGTCTGAAGTTTCTTCTACCTCTTTCGTGTCTAGGTCTTCTTTCACCACGATCACGTCTGTTGTTCCAATTTCTGCGAGTATTCTTTGTTGGAACAGGTTCTTCTTCAGAATCATTTTCAAAATCATCAATTTCTTCAGAATCTACAGCTTTTTTAGATAATTTTTCAGCTCTTTCTTCAACTTTTTCTTCTGGTTTTTCACCAATAGAAAATCTGATTTTGTATTCTTGTTTTCCTACAAGACCAAATAAACCTTTTGCTGGAGCTGAAAGGACTTCAGAACAAACGATGGTTTCGTTTTCATTAAGCTCATTTAATGCAATTTGTCGAGCTTCTTCTTCTGTTTTTGCAGTAATTTCAATTGTTCTAGCGTTGGACATCAATATTCCTCCTTCATATTTGCCATATAATGATTAGCTTGTAACTGCTGCAATATTCCTAATATGCTGCTGGCAAACCAATAAACCAACAGACCTGAAGGTAAAGAAAAGGTGATAAATAACATCATTATTGGCATAAATGCCATTGCCTGACGTTGCTGAGCATCAGTTGTTGCTTTGTTTTGCTGATAATACATCAGTGCGGCAATTGCAATAGGCAATATGAGATAAGGATCACCTTTAGATAAATCACTCATCCATAAAAATGAAGCTTTACGTAATTCTACAGCATTCCTAAAAGTATTGAATAAAGCCATAATTATAGGAAGCTGTAAAAGCATTGGTAAACAGCCACCAAGTGGATTTACACGATTTTTTGTATATAATTTCATTACTTCTTCATTTAATCTTTGAGGATCATCTTTATACTTATCCTGCAAAGCTTTGACTTTTGGCTGTATTTTCTGCATTTTAGCCATTTCTTTTGTTTGTTTTAAAGTTAGCGGATAAAGAATTAATCTAACTAACAAAGTTAAAAGTATTATCGCTATACCGTAATTTGGAATTAAAGAATAAAAGAAGCGTAATACTTCTAACATTTGTCTAACTAACCACCCATTATCTGCTATTTTTGTTCTATTAATTTTATGAAGTTCATTAAGAATTAAAGGACCAGCATAAATTTTAAATACAAAATTTCTACTTTCCTTAGCTCCTAAGTTAAATTTAGGCAAAGTACATTTTAAAAATCTTGTATCCATTTGCCTCTTGCCTTCATTAACATTAGAAGTTTTAGAAGCTATAGCAGAAATGGATAATTGCTGATCACTTTCCATTAACACACAGAAATACTGGTCTTTTAGACCAATACCACAATAATTCTTTTTCCCTTTATCTGTCAGACTTTCAGCACTTGAATACAAGTCTGATTCCCCTTCATCTTTTAATCCAATAAGAGATGTAGGACCATATGGTTCCATAAAAATACCAGGACCATATTGCAATGAAAAAGAACCATCATTTTCGTTTCCAATATTAATTAGTTTTTCTTTTAAATTTGTAATGACATTGTCTATTTTTAGGATATAGCCTTTATTTGAAAGGATATAACGTCTAGTTAACCCAACAGATTTAGAATCAGGAGTATTGTCATCTACAGTTGTCGGGATATTTGCTTTAGCACTAATGATTACTTCAGATTCATCTTGTTTTTCTACTTCAATATTAAAATTTGTGTTAGCAAAAATATTATCTGAAGTATCAAAAACAAAAACCTTTTTGGTTGATTCTTCAAAAGAATAACCTAGGTTTTCTAAATTAGGAGGATACAAATTTTCTTCAAAATTTGTCCCTTTTAAGTAGTAAAAACTAATAGAACCATTTTTACTAGAAATAATCAGTTTAATATTATTATTTTCAAATTCTGCATCATTAAGATTATCACCATCTAAGTCTAATAATCTTAAAGCTATTGTTGGAGTAGCAACAGTAGTATTGTCTTGTGCAAAAGCGCAATTAGAAGTAAGAATTAAACTAATTAATAAAATAAAAGAGCAGATAAGCCTGCCCGATCTCATCTTGTTGTAAAAAGCCATATATTTATCAAGGCAATTAATGCTCATTCTGCTTTATAGTCTCCAGGTCAAAATATATCTATCAAATTATTTTACAGGATCATATCCGCCTTTATTAAACGGATTACAACGGCATATACGCCAGGCCCCCATTAAGCATCCTTTTATTAGTCCGTATTTCTCTATAGCTTCATATGTATAATGAGAGCAAGAAGGTTTAAATCTACAAACATCACCAAGTAATGGAGATATGAATCTTTGATATTGGCGTATTAGAAATAAACCAATTTTTGCAGGAATACCCACAAAAGTTTTAAAATTCATTAGACTTCTTGCGCCTCAATACTGAACTTTGTTTCAATACAAAACTTTGATTGTGCTATTTTATTGAAGCCCCACTCACAAGTTTGCTTCAAACTATCAAAAGAGAAATCGCTACAAGGTTTTCTTAAACAAAAAACCACTTCAGAATAAATAGGAATGCACTTTGAATGTCTTATTATTTCTTTGATGCGTCTTCTAAACTTATTTCGTTCTACAGCTTTTCCAAATCTTTTCGGAATTGAAACCCCGAAGCGAAATGGTAAATCTCTTTCTTTTCTATAGCAAAAAACAAGTCCATTCCGAAAGAAGCGTGCTTTTGTCGCAAAAACACGCCTAAATTCGGAATAAGCCCGTAGTGTTTTGACACTACTGCACCCAGTGCTATTCACGAGTTTATCAGAGAGCTAGTCTTTTGCGACCATGCTGTCTGCGGCGTTTTAATACATTGCGACCGCTAACAGTAGACATTCTTTTTCTGAAACCGTGAGTTTTAGCACGTTTACGTTTGTTTGGATTGTAAGTAAAACTCATGATATATCTCCTGTATATAGAATACTAAATTTAGGTAGACTAAAGTACAACATTCTTTGCTTATTGTCAATACCTTATTTCTTAAATGGGGTACATTAGAGAATTATGAATTAGGAGTTAGGAATTAGAAATTATTATTAAGAACTTTTAGAACAATATATGCTCGACAATCACCCTAGTTTGGCGCATAAATCATTCAAGGCTTCGCTCAAAGTTTCTGTAAAGGTTGGATGTGGTCTCATAGCTTGCAGTAACTGCTTGGCAGTAAGTGAATTAGAAATAGCCTGAGCAAGTTCGCAAATCATTTCTGTACCATGTTCACACATAAGATGAGCACCTAATATCACACCTGTTTCAGCGTGAGCAACAAGTTTCATAAAACTGCGGTCTCCGCCGATTATCAGATTGCGGGCGTTGGCACCTAACAACCCTTTACCAACTTTTACTGGAATACCAGCAGCTTTTGCTTCAGCATCAGTCATACCCACAGAGCCAATTTCTGGTCTACAGTAAATGCAGCTTGGAACCAAATTAAGTTTCATCTGGCTGCCTTTTCCGAACAAAGCTTCAACACAAGCTGTTCCCTGAGCAGAAGCTACGTGAGCCAACTGGATTCTGGAAGAAACATCGCCAACAGCATAGACACCTGGAATGCTAGTTTGGAAGTTTTCATCAACTTTCAGACGACCGCGTTCTGTTTCAGGCTGCAGTTCAGGAGCGAAAACACCTTCAAAATATGGTTTGCGGCCTATGGCACACAATACTGCTTCGCCTTGTGCAGAGCCCATGGTGCCCTTTTGTTCGTAATTAACCTGAAAACCATTTTCTGTCTTTTCAATAGACTTAACCATGGCATTCAAAGCCATATCTACACCACGTTTCTTCATAATCATGCCGAGATTTTGACCTAATTCGCGGTCAAGATTGGGCAAAAGTCTGTCTAAGCCTTCAAGCACGCTTACTTTACAGCCAATATCATTAAAGAAGGTGGCAAATTCAACACCTATAACACCACCGCCAATAATAATTAAAGATTCAAAACGGCGACCAGCACCTGCCAAAATATCGTCAGAGGTTAATACACCTTCAAGTTCTAATCCAGGTATCGGAGGGCGAAGAGGCACAGAACCTGTTGCAACAAGTATTTTGCCGGCTTTTATTGTTTCATCGTTTACTTTTACCTGACCTGGAGCAACAATCTGCCCCTTCCCATGTAAAAGTTCAACGTGGGCAGAACGAAACATACCTTCTATGCCTGTAGATAATTGGCTTGAAATTTCTTTGTTGCGATTTAAGATTGCGTTAAAATCTAGATTAACTTTATCAGCACTGACACCAGCCACACAATTATCGTTAATTTCGTGATATAAGCCCGAAGAATGGAGCATATTTTTTGTGGGAATACAGCCTCTGTTAAGACAGGTGCCACCAGTTTGCTGGCTTTCTATTACCGCCACAGAAGCTCCAAGTTTTGCTGCTTTTAGTGCTGCAACATAGCCCCCTGGGCCTGCTCCAATAACTACAAGATCAAATTCTTTCATTGTCAAATCTCCTGTTTTATCAGCAGGTTGATAATATCCTGCTTTATATCTTGATTCAGCTCGGTGGCGTTAAGAGCCTCTACGAGCTGCTGCATAGAAAAATCTTTACTTATCAAGGCTTGTTCTAAAATGGCTGATAATTGCCAATCCATGGAATCAGTCCAAACCTTAACCGCATCAACTCTACCGCGTTCAACTCCTAGTTCTAGGGTTAGTTCGCCCCAAGAGAATCTGTCGGAGCAACTGAAATTCAATGGTAAATTTCTACCGTAGAGCCATTCTTTACTAGCATTGCGCTGTCTTAAGCGTTCTATGTTTTCTAAGTCTAAATCATTAATCTGTATTTGTCTAGATTGAAACCCATAGATCTTCTCGAAAGCCTTAATCATATCTTCGGCTAGACTTTCACAAGTCATTTCTAAAGCTAATTCGTGCAAATTGATTACTCGCGACCTTACTGACTCTACACCCTTAGCTTTTAGCTTAGCTTTGGAAGGACTAAGATAGCGTTCAACCTGCTTCAAATCTACGTTAACCATCATAGTGCCATGATGATAACTATTGCCATGTGTATGATAAAAAGCATTACCAGAGAATTTGCAACCCTGAACTAAAATGTCATTGCGACCGGAAATTTCGGCCGCAATACCATTAGCTCGGCACGCTTCTACGATTACAGACAGATTCTTTTTTAAATCGTAATCTTTATCGTTGCAAAGAAATGTAAAATTCAAATTGCCTATATCATGATAAACCGCCCCACCGCCAGATAACCGTCTGGCTAGATGTCCGTTGTCTTCTTCCAAATGACTGACACGACATTCTTTCCAAGGGTTTTGATTGTGACCAATAACAACGGTGTTAGCGTTTTGCCATAGATACAATATGCATTCCCCCTGCTGAACGCTCTCAAGAAGAACTTCTTCCACGGCTAAATTATAATATGGGTCAAAGCTGTGACCTTGATAAACAGCTATTTTTTCAATCAAGATAATTTCCTTATTTAAAACAACGTCATTGCAAAATGAAGATGCTGCCCCACTAACGTGGGGAAGCTGTCACGTAGTGACTGAAGGGGCTGTATTGCAAAGCAATGCGGTCATGATATTCACAGTAACCGATTACTACGCAATCAGCCCCTTTCGTCTTTGACTTCGTCAAATCCACTTCCCCCAAAGAGGTTGTCCGAAAACTTGAAATCATCTAAATAATTAGTATTAATTTTTCGTAGTCTACACATTGTCATAAACGTATAGCT
>CAMJNS010000092.1 GCA_946407375.1 uncultured bacterium | reverse complement strand
AACCTAATACTGATTATACATACACTGCTATTTCTGTTGATCCTCGTGAATCTAGTAAGAAAATCTCATTTAATGGTACTATTAAGACTCCTGCTGGTTCTTCTACTCCATTAGCTAGTATTTCTAACATTGGCACTAACTTCGATAGAATTTATATGAAGCACCCGTTCAAGATTCTTGTTACTGTTAAGAATCCTGGTGAAAAAGATTGCACTGGTTTAACTGTTGAAGTTTATCATTCTGCAATGAATCCTTCAAACCTCATTGACAAAATGGGAATGTCTATTGAAGGAAAGAATTCTAATGTTGCTGTTACTAATACTAAGATTGATTGGTTAGGCAATATTGAACTTATTGCAGTTCTCAAAAAAGGTAATACTATCATTGATACTGCTACTACAAATATCAATGTAGAACCAAAGCTTGTTTTTGTTGATTGTGCTCACGGCAATAAAGATTATTTCACTGGTCGTTTTGCTGGTATGAAGATGGATTTGTTCCAAACCTACGGCTTCCAGTTAAAATCAATTAGCAAAGCAATTAATTATGAAACTATTAAAGATAGCTTCATGGTTATGATTCCTCATCCTTCAACTCCATATGCAAAAGAAGAACTAAGTGCTCTTGCTAAGTTCTCTAAAGCTGGCGGTTCAATATTAATGTTTGGTCAATCAGACTATAGCAATAAGTCTCATCCAGAAATTCAGAATAAAGTTCTTGCTGCAATAGGTAGTAACATTCGTTTCAATGATGACCAGGTTTGTGACCCAACAAATAATATTGGTGCTCCATTCAGATTCTTTGTAACTAAGTTCCCATCTTCAATAACTGGTGAAGATATGAGCAAGTTATTGTTAAGAACTTGCTGTTCATTAGTAAATGCTAATGGCACTGCATTGAAGACTCAAGGTAGAGTAACTGTTGTTGCTGCTGGTGATGAAGATAGCTATAACCAAGAAGCTGATGAAAAGAATGATGGTTTCAAATATCCAGTTGGTAATATTCCTGTAGCTGCCGTTGAAGATCTTGGTGTTGGTCGTGTAGGTTGTATTGGTGAAAACACTTACCAAGATGGTTTATATGGCGGAACTTCTAATAAAGGTCTCTGCACTCCAGCTTTCAACAGAAAGATATGTTACTGGTTAAGCCTTGGTAAAGAAAAGACTTTGCGTGCTCTCACTCGTAGCATTGCTGAACTTGATTATGAACCAAATCCAGAAATTCGTGCTACTAAGTTTGAAGCATTGTCTGAAGCTGTTTTAAGAAATGTTCAGCAGTCTGAAGATGGCAAAGCTCTTAATGAAGTTAAACGTGAAATGGATAATTATCAGGGTGAAAGTATTAAACAGTTGAAGAGACAAATTCAACAGATTGATACTTATAAGAAAATCTATTCTGAATAATAATAGATACTGATAAAAAGACCTCGATAAGATAAAAAATTCTTATCGAGGTTTTTCTTTTTTAAAAAACTTAACAAACTACCTTTAAACTATTTACAAAAACTGCTATAATCATTTTTACATAAAAAAATCCTAGGTATATATTTGTGTCAAAAAATAAAATAATTTTAGTATCTTTATTATTTTTGTTCTTAACTCATTGTTTAAGCGCTTTTGCTTCGTCTGAACAGCGAATAACAGATATAAGATTCTGGCAAAGTCCAGAAGAAGCGCAGGTCGTTTTGGATTTAAGTCAACCTCCAAGAGTTTCAGAAGTTAGTAGACTGAATAATGGAACTTTATCTTTTGATATTAAATCCTGTATTTTTAAACCAGGTAAACAGAGATATGCGTTGCAGAATCAGTTCTTAGAAACACTTACTGTTCAACAAAATGAAGATTCTGGGTCTACAAGTATATTATTTAGAGTACCTCGTGGTGTTGAAGCAAAAACATTTGTATTGCCAAGTAACGAAAGAAAAGGCGATAGAATAGTCATCTTTTTAAAAGAACCACAGGCAAATATTCTTAAGAAGCAAACCGCAGAATTAAATGAAGTAAAAAAACTTAAAGCTGAAAATATTAAAATAGTTGTTCTTGATCCAGGTCACGGTGGTGAAGATCCCGGAACTACCTGTAATGGAATCGTTGAAAAAAGCTATGTTTTAGCAATGGCAAAACTTGTAAAAGCTTATTTTGATAGAGATCCAAGATATAAGGCAATTCTAACAAGAGAATCAGATTATATTATTCCTTTGGAAAAAAGAAGAGAAATAGCTGAGCGTCTTGGTGCAGATGCTTTTGTTAGCATACATGTTAACTGGAATGTTAAAAAAGCAATATCAGGTATCGAAGTTTATTATGAATCTCCAAAAGGAGCTGTAAATGAAGCTGATAGACTAGTAGCTGATAAAGAAAATAAAGCTGATTTTGCTTCTTTGGGAGTTATGAGTCCTGTTATTACTGCTTCAAAGAATCAAATTGCTCAAATGCAAGCTAATATTATGGACCAAAGTAGGCAGTTAGCAGAAAAGGTAGAATATAAATTAGCTAAAGCTTTGCCAACAATTCAAAGCCGAGGTGTAAAGAGAGCTGGATTTAGAGTTCTTCATTCTTTAAATATGCCTTCTATACTTGTTGAATATGGTTATACCTCTAATAAATATGATTCTGACGTTCTTAAAGATTATACATCTAGAACAAAGTTAGCTCAGTCTTTATATGCAGGTATTAGTAATTTCCTACAAACAAAGGTTGAAGGCGGAGTTGACGCTGAGTATTTAGAATACTATAAAGCTATGAATGCTAAAAAAGCTAAATTAGAAGCAGAAAAAAAGAAAAAAGCTGCTGCTAAAAAGGCTAATACAAAGAAGAATGCTTCAAAAACTAAAGCTAATACAAAAACTCCTAAGAAATATACTGTTAAACACGGTGATACTTTGTCTGCTATTGCACAAAAGTATGGAGTTACAATTCAAGCAATAAAAACTGCAAATAAAATGAAAAAATCAGACGTTATTAAATCTGGACAAGTTTTGATAATACCTGGTAAGTAAAGGATACTTTGTAAAGTGGAATTTTTTAGTAATTTAAAAATTACTTTCAGATTAGGAATTATTTTAGCAATTGTTTCAGTAACTTTAATATTTTTGAATATTGTTACTAGTGAAAAGACTTCTGAAGCAGTGAAAAGTCAGATTCCTCTGCAGATTTCTGCTTCTATAAAGTCTGAAAGTAACAATATAAATTCAAGAATGGCAAATTATGAAAGTATTGCTAAATATGTAAGTCGACTTAATGCAACTGTTCAATTGCTTTCTTGGAATAAAGAAAGACCTAATGAAACTGCAATGATAAATCAATGGAAAGATTTTATTGCAAAAACATTAGAGGGTTTACTTATACAGAGTGATGATAATCCTAATGATATTTTTGAAATCGCTATTTTATCTAAATTAAAAAGAGGTAGCACAATCCTTAGATTATCTACCAATGGGAAAATTGTTTCAAATGATTTAGAACCTGATGGCTCTATTATAGGTTATGAAAGATGTTTCGATGATTCAAATAGTGATTCGTCTAGCCGTGAAATATTGATTAATAATGATATTGAAACAGAAGGGATATATATTAGCCCTGTATATTTCAGGAATAATGCAGATGATAATCTTGAAAGAGTTATATATTTTATTAAAGCAGTAAGATCAGAAAGACAAATAGTTGGTTATTTGTCTTTAGGGATAAAATTAGAAAACTTGTTCTCTAATGTTGTTTCATCCTTAGAAGATTTTGATGGAAAAACCTCTTTGTTCTCCGTTAATAGTGCTCAACCAGGTGGTATATATTTAGCTCACGAAAATCCAGATTATATATTAAAGAAAGCAATAGACTTTAATCCTGAAGAACCAGATTTACAAGACCTAATTGTTAAAGAAAAAATATTTATAAAAGATGGTAGTAAGGTAGTTTCTTTTATAAAGAGAAACTTTGATAAGTTTTTAGGTGGAAGCAAATCAAATGTACTAGTACTTATTAATCCTATACCAAGATATAATTGGATATTGATTTGTGTAGTAGATACTAAGCAACTTATGAAAGCCTTAGATCGTTCTCAGGCTCTTTCCTTAACTATTGGTATTTCTGGTTTGTTCTTAATGGCATTCATTACATTATGTTTTATTTATGGTGTTGTTAATCAGATTAGAAATGTTTCTGATGGTCTTGATGAAATATCAAGAGGTAGAGGCGATTTAACCAAGAGACTTAAAATATCTGGTAATGATGAAGTTACAGAAGTCTCTATTCGTTTTAATAAGTTTATTGGTTATATACAACGATTGTTGCTGCAAGTAAAAGATATTACAGACAGACTTTCTGATATGGCTGGCAGTATATCAATGCTTACTTCTCAATCAAATGATTCTATTCAAAATATTTTCGGTAATACCCAAAGAATTACTAAAGCTAGTAAAGATTCTGCAACTACTTTGGAATCTACTGCTGCTGCTATTGAAGAAATATCTGCAAATTCTCAATTAATTGCTAAACGTTCTAATAGAGCTTATGAAGAATCTGTTCAGAATAGATTAAAAGCAACACAGGGTATGGAAACAGTTCGTGAAGCTTCTACTACTATCAAGGAAATAGAACATGCTGTTGGTGATTCTTCAAGGGTTTTGGAAGAATTAAAGAATCAATCTAGAAAGATTGGTAAAATCGTTCTAACAATTACTGCTATTTCAAGACAAACAAACTTGTTGGCTTTGAATGCTGCAATTGAAGCTGCTCGTGCAGGCGAACAAGGTAAAGGTTTCGTTGTTGTTGCTGCAAATGTTAAAAAACTAGCAGAACAGAGTGCTAAAGCGGCTGAAGAAATAGGTTCTTTGATTGGTGAAATTCAGCATAAAACCAATAAAGCTGTTGAAGAAATGGGTCTTGGTAAAGATAAAGTTCAAGAAGGTGTTAAAATTATTAATCAGGCCGGTGGATATTTGGATGAAATCGGTATGGCTTCTGAAAGTGTTAATGTTCAAGTTCAAGATATTAGTAAATCTTCTGTTGAACAAAGTAAAAATATTGAAGCTATCAGTCATTCTATTGAAAACCTTTCTATTACCACAAAAACAACTACTAAGGAAGTTGACGGAGTTCTTAATTCCTTGAAGTCTCAAAGAGATTCAATTCAAGATATGGCTAAGATTACTAAACATTTAAGTATGGTTACTGAAGAAATGACCAGAATGTTGACACATTTCGTATTAGAAAATAAAGAAATTCTTGCTCATAATCCTAATCAGGATACTATGAATCTAATTGCCGATGCTAGTGAGGCTGAAAAACCTGCTGAATTAGCTTCAAATCAAAGTCTTACTCTTCCAGAAAAAGTATGACTTTAATTAAACTTTATTAAGCATAATGGAGTGAAAAATGCTTGCACCCAAGACATTTTCAGGTGGTATACATCCACCAGCAATGAAGAAAACATCTTCTAAGGCAATAGTTAAATTGCCTTTACCTGATAAAGTTGTTTTACATCTTTCTCAACATATTGGGGCACCTGCTAAATGTAATTTTCAAATTAACGATAAAGTTATTTATGGTCAGATTTTAGCTGAAGCAGGTGGATTTGTTTCTGCACCTGTTCACGCAACTGTTTCTGGGCGAATAATTGCATTTGGTAATTTTAAACATCCTTTGGGTCAGTCTACTCCAGCTGTTGTAATAGAAAGAGATAAAGAGGCTCAAGAACCAATATATACTGAAAAACCTATAAAAGGTATTTCATTACCCCCGGCAGAAATAATGAAAAGAATAAAAGATGCTGGAATAGTTGGTTTAGGTGGGGCTGCTTTCCCTACTCACGTTAAGTTGTCTCCTCCAGCAGGTGTTGTTATAGATACAGTAATTTTAAATGGTGCAGAGTGTGAACCCTGTTTGACTTCTGACCACAGAACACTTTTAGAACAACCAGAAAAAGTTGTAGATGGTCTTAAGTTAGTCATGAAAGTTCTCAATGCTAAACGTGGATATATAGCTATTGAAGACAATAAAGAAGATGCAATACAAGTTGTTGATTCTGTTGTTAATGAAGCTTTTGGAATCGATGTTCAGCCTTTAGTTACAAAGTATCCTCAAGGCGGGGAAAAACAATTGATTAAAGCTGTCACTGGTCGTGAAGTTCCGAATGGAAAATTGCCTTCAGATGTGGGTGTTGTAGTAATGAATGTTACTACAGCTGCTGCTGTTTCAGATGCAGTAAATTATTGTATGCCACTTACAGAAAAAACTGTTACTCTTGCTGGTGAATGTGTAAAGAATCCCGGTAATTACAGAGTAAGAATAGGAACAACTATTTCTGATTTCATTCAAATGACAGGTGGCTTAAAAGAAGATGTTCCATTAAAGAAAGTAATTCTTGGCGGTCCTATGATGGGATTCGCTCTTTATGATTTAAATACTCCGATAATTAAGGGCACTAGTGGTATTCTTTGTTGGAGTGAAAAAGAAGCCCAAATGAAACCTAGAACAGGTTGCTTAAGATGTGGTAAATGTGTTGAAGCCTGTCCTATGGGATTAGAACCACTGATTCTCGATGCTTTGATTAATGCTAAACGTTTTGAAGAAGCCGAAAAAGAAGGCTTATTGAATTGTGTAAATTGTGGCTGTTGTGCTTATAGTTGTCCAGGTGGTAATCCGCTTGTTCAGAATTTTATTGTTGCAAAAAATAAGATTCTTGCTGATAAAAAGAAACAGGCTGCAGCAAAGGATAATAAAAAATGAGTGAAAATAATGAATATCCTCAAATTACAGCTAAAAATCTGATTGTTAATAATTCGCCTCATATTCAATCGCCTGTTACTATTAGTTCTATAATGTGGGAAGTAAATTTGGCTTTACTACCTGTTATTGCTATGGCCGTTTATAACTTTGGTATAAGGGCGTTTCTTATTATTTTGTTGTCGGTATTAGGTTCTGTTTTTGCTGAATATTTTATTCAGACTAATTTGCGTAGAATACCTACTACAATTAGTGATGGAAGTGCTGTTTTAACAGGTACATTACTTGCTCTTTGTTTGCCAGTTGCTATTCCTTTATGGATAGCATTTTTAGGTGGATTTATCGCCATCGCTCTTGGTAAACAAGTTTATGGCGGATTAGGACAAAATATATTTAATCCAGCACATGTCGCCAGAGCAATATTGTTAGCTAGTTGGCCAGTATATATGAATACTTGGTTGAAACCAGGATTAGGAACAAATATTTCTACTGTAGATGCCGTTACAACAGCAACACCTCTAGGGCTTTTAAAAGAAGTTGCTAAAAATAGCGACAAAGTAGCTGAATTAGCAAAAAGTGGGCAAAGTATAATTCAATATATCTTTGAAACCTTAAACATTAATTTTTCTGATATGCTGTTGGGCTTAAAAATAGGTGGTTCCCTTGGCGAAACATCTAAATTAGCTATTATATTAGGTGCTTTTTATCTGTTAATTAGGAAACACATTAATTTATATGCTCCAGGAGCTATGTTTGCAACAGTGTTTGTTGGAGCTTATATTTACGGTGGCGATGCTGATTATGCGATGTTCCATCTTTTAGCTGGTGGTCTTTTCTTAGGAGCTTTCTTTATGGTTACTGATATGGTAACTAGTCCTATAACTCCATTAGGAAAAATGATTTTTGGCTTCGGGTGTGGAGCTATAACATTACTTATAAGATTAAAAGGTGGTTATCCTGAAGGAGTTTGCTATTCAATTCTTATTATGAATGCTTTTGTTCCTTTAATAGATAAATTCTGCAAACCAAGGCGTTTTGGGGTTGTTAAACCTAAAGTAGAATCCGTTGAAGCTCAAAAAGACAAGGGGGCTTCAAAATGATTAAAGGAATGTTAAAAACAGGTCTCTTTTTATTTGTTGTTGCCGCCATTTCTGGTGTTCTTTTGGCTTATACCCAAAGCTTAACAGCACCTGTTATCGAAAAAAATCAAAAAGATGCTGAAGAAAAAGCTCTAAATCTAGTTTTGCCTAGTCTTAGATTTTCTGATGAGATAACTTCTGAAAAAGATGGTAAGAAAATTACTTACAGAGTAGGCTATGATAAAAATGGGGATTTAACAGGAGCAGTATTTAAGGTTTCCCCAAAAGGTTTTGGTGGATTAATTAATACTATGGTTGGTATTAATAAAGAAGGTCAGGTTGTTAATTATAAAATATTGTCTTTGAGTGAAACTCCTGGCTTAGGTAGTAAATTGACTTCAGACGATTTTACTAATAAATTTAAAAAATTGCTCGAAACAAACAAAACTCCTATATTTAAAGTAAAAAAAGATAAAGGAGATGTTGATGCTGTTACTGCTGCCACAATCAGCTCTAGGGCTTTTTGTGTTGGTATTAATGAAGCTTTAAACAACTTTAACATTTTTAAAGAACAAATATTGGCAAATAAATATAGTCCTTCTAAAGATAATAAACCAAATGGATTACAAAACAGTATAGGAGGGACAAAATAATGAAGATAGATAATCTATTCAAAGGTATTTGGAAAGAAAACCCAACTTTTGTCATTGCATTAGGTATTTGTCCGACTCTTGCTGTAACTACTTCAATGACTAATGCTCTAGGAATGGGATTAGCTACAATGTGTGTTTTGATTTGTAGTAATCTGTTTATTTCACTAATACGTAAGATTGTTCCTGATAATATTAGAATACCAGTTTATATAATGGTTATTGCTACATTTGTGACTATTGTAGATAAGCTTATTCAGGCTTATTCTCCAGCCTTATCTGCTAGTTTAGGTATTTTTATCCCATTAATAGTTGTTAACTGTATTATATTGGGTCGTGCAGAAGCTTTTGCTAGTAAAAATTCCCCAATAGATTCTGTTTTTGATGCAATAGGTATGGGAATCGGGTTTATAATCGGTCTTTCTTGTATTGCATTTTTCCGTGAACTTTTAGGTGATGGCAAACTTTATGGCTTTGCTATCCCATTCTTCAAAAATGATCCTGCATTGATTATGATTATGGCTCCAGGTGGATTCTTTGTTTTTGGGTTACTTAGAGCCTTTAAGAAACATTTAGAATTGAGGAGGGCCGGCAAATGATGCACCTTCTTACAATATTAATAACTGCTATTTTTCTTGAAAATTTTGTTTTAAATCAGATTTTAGGTATCTGTCCTTTTATCGGTGTTTCGAACAAAATGGATTCCGCCATTGGCATGGGATTAGCAGTAACTTTTGTAATGTTGCTAGCTGGAGTTTCCACTTGGTGTGTTAATGAATATTTACTTATTCCTCTTCATTTGGAATACTTACAAACCATTGCTTTTATTCTTATCATTGCTTCTCTAGTGCAATTTATTGAAATGGTTATAAAGAAGACTGCTCCCAATCTATATCAGGCATTAGGAGTATTTTTACCTCTCATTACTACAAATTGTGCTGTATTAGGTGTTTCTCTTTTAAATATTAAAAAGGGTTACGGTTTGTTAGAAACAACTTTTAATTCTCTTGGTGGTGGTTTGGGATTTTTCTTAGCATTAATAATTATGGCTAGCATAAGAGAACGCTTAGAATTAGCTGAATTACCTGAAGCAATGAAGGGTGCCCCTATTGCTTTAATTACTGCTGGTTTATTAGCTACAGCATTTATGGGATTTTCTGGTTTGGTTTAAGGAATAAAAAATGCTTACACAAATAATAAGTGCAATATTAGTATTAGGTATAATTGGCTTTATTTTAGGTGCTATTCTTTCTTACGCATCTGTAAAATTTAAAATCGAAACTGATCCTAGAATTGAAGAAACCGCAAAAATGTTGCCAGGAGCTAATTGTGGTAGCTGTGGTTTCGCAGGTTGTTCTGCAATGGCAGAAGCAATTATTACTAAAGGTGTTTCGCCAACAAAATGTCCTGTAATGCTTGTTCCTGACAGAATCAAATTAGAAGAATTTTTAGGACTAAGAAAAGCTGGCGATGCTAATGTTCGAGCTGTTGTAAAAGCTGCTTTAGTTAAATGTCAGGGGTTAGATACAGAAGAACAGAAAAAATTCCAGTATATGGGATTGGAAGATTGTCAATCTGCTGTATTAGTTCAGAATGGTCCTTGGCTTTGCCCTCATAGATGTATAGGTTTAGGGTCTTGCGTTAAAGCTTGTAAGTTTGGTGGTATAAAATTAGGACCTCATCATTTACCTATTGTTGATGAAGACAGATGTGTCGGATGTGGGCAATGCGTATTGGCTTGTCCAAAACACATTATAGATATAGTAGACACTGAAAAAACAGTTCATGTTAGATGCAACTCTATAGATAAAGGTGCAGATACAAGAAAACTCTGTAAAACAGGTTGTTTAGGTTGTGGAATCTGTGCTAAAAACTGTGCTTATGATGCTATTGTAATCGAAAATAATTTAGCTAGAATAGATTATGAAAAATGCCATGATTGCGGTGCTTGTGTTGCAAAATGTCCTACTGGCGCAATTATAAAAGAAAATCGTCCTGACTATAAAGGAAGAGTTGCTGAAATTAATCAAGATAATTGTGTTGGTTGCACAATATGTTTCAAAAACTGTAAATTTGAAGCCATAATTGGTGGTAAAGTTAAAGAAAAACACTCTATTGATTCAGCAAAATGTGTTGGTTGCGGTATATGTGCTGAAAAATGTCCAAAGAAAGCTATTACTTTGAAAGATAGAGAATAAATTATTAACTATTAGCTTATTATTCCTTATTTATCTATCAGGACTAATAAATCTAAGAATTAGCTTATTTGGACTTAAGACAATCTCAACTTGAGACATATCTGCGCCTTCTGTAAATAGTTTAATAAAAAATTCTTGTGCTTTACTTTCTATGGTTTTTAAAGGAAATTTGGGGTTTATTTCTACCATACCAAGTCTTTTATTAACATCAAAGCTTAATGTTATTAAATATGAGCTAAGAATCATTTTGCTATATTTCCCAAAAGCATATGAATAATTCTTGGCTCCTAAAAGTCGCAATTCATCTTCAACTTGCTTTATTGGTTTCCCAAATTTCCCTACGCTAATACCAGCAGGAGGAGCTTTAAGATGATTATCTATAAAAGGATCAAAAGCTTTTATACCATTTGATTGTGAAGTCGTTGGTTGGCTACCGCTACTACTGCTACCACCGCTACTGCCACTACCACCACTAGAAGGAGTAGAGGCATTTGTATTAGATACTGGATTAGTTGTTGGTTGATTAGTAGGTCTTTGAATTGAAGTTCTATTATTTGTATTTGGCGTTGATTGAGAAAATAAATTTTTAGTATTGGTTAAACCAAAGAATACTAACATAATAATAAGAACAAATAGACTTTTATTGAATTTAATCATAATATCTGATAGTAATTATAACAGAAATAGAGATTAATTTGTATTCGACATAAGTAATCAAAAAAATAATACAGGTTTAAATACAAAATATGGGTTTACAAGGTAAAATAATAAGTATTTTTGATGATGGAAAAAAAGCTAAAGTATTAGTTAAACCAACCCAAAATTGTAATGGTTGTCATCTTTGTGCTGGTTTAATCAAATCAAGCAACTCAGCTAATTCAGAATGTGAAGTAGAAGCTTTTACAAATAATTTTAAAATAAAACAAGGTGATATTGTAAAAGTAGAATTATCTGAATATCAAGGTTCAAAAGTAGCTTTTGTTTTATATGGTTTACCTATAATCTTTTTTTTGTTAGGAATGTTTTTGACCCCTTATTTTTGTGGTTTATTTAATGTCGTGGTTAGTGATTTGCATAGAGTTATTGGGGCATTTAT
>CAMJNS010000091.1 GCA_946407375.1 uncultured bacterium | reverse complement strand
TTAATTATTAGAAGTCAGCAGCTTCACCCTGATTAACATCGCTAGAAGTATCACCTTCTGCACCATCAGTAGTTTCAGTTGTTGTCTGTTCTTGAGTAGAACCTTGATTCTTGCTTGCAAATTCAGAATTTAATTGATCCTGATATTTGTCAGCTTCTTCTCCACCTTTCTTCCAACTGTCTTTAACTGTTCCGACTAATTGTCCGAATAATTGGTCGATTGAAGCAGCACCTTCACCTGTAGCTTTAAGTAATTTACCAATTGCTTCTACAACAGTACCTATTTGATAAAGTATCTTACCAATTTTTTGTAATGCTTGACCTATTGCAGCAGTCCAAGGAATTGCACTTAAAACTGCACCTATTGCTTGCAATGCCTGACCAACAGTTTTTAAGAGACTACCAATCTTAATAAGCAAGTTACCAACGGTGATAAGAACTTTTTGAATACCAGCGGTTAATTTTGCTAAACCAGAAACGCTATCACTGCTTTTGGCTCTTTCAGCATCAACTTGATCGGCTGCTCCATTGATGTCATTTGAAGAACCTTCAATTTTTTTCATTTGACCTGATGCTCTATCCTGAGCATCGGAAGCTGTTTGTTTTTCACTATCTGTAGCATCTTCGTCTGCTGTAGCAGTCCCTACACTAGAACCCTGTTGTTCGCTAACACCTGAAGCCTGTTTTCTTAGTTGATCTGTTTCGGATGCAGCATAAACTGCTGCGTTATAAAGAAAAGGCTGTATAAAAATACAAAGACAGAGAAACAAAGAAATATACTTCCTTAAACTAGGTTTCATAAATTCCCCCTAAGTTAAATAATTAATTAACACAATAAATACGAAACAAATTTATTATTTGTTGCAACTTTTTTTTTTATTTTATTTAAATTTGCGAAAAATAGCAAGCTAATGTAAAATAAAAATTGGGGTTATCCATGAAAAAACGCAAGGGGTTTGTTTTATACATAGTAATAGCAATATTGCTTGGTTTAGCTATTTTGGCATTTGCTCTAAATGAATTTAAGAGAGGTGCCGTAACACAGCTTGCCAAAAATGTTGACCAAAATAGATTGGTGCAATATTGTAAATCAGCTAATGCAGAATATTTAGCCTGTATAAGAAGCCAAGTAAATTTTGAGCCTTCATCAGACCCTTACAGAAAGTTTCGCAGTTTTTTTGGTGATCCTCAAAATCAGACCCCTAATTTTCATTCAGAAACAGTTAGTTTATCTGATTACACCCCAACTATTACTATAGACATGGCTAAAGACTCTGGCTATGATGATATTGAAATTAAATGTTGGGCTAATGTAAGTGTTTTTAGAGAATCATATAAAAAGGGAAATTGGGCTTATGATGGCTATTTAGATCTTTTTTCCAAAGCTTATAGTAAAAGTCATCCTGAGAGCGTTATTGAAATTTATGAAAGACACGATGTGCGTTTAGTAGACGTAAGACATTCTTTTGATAAATATGTATTTTTTTTAAAATATTTTTCACCTGATTTAAACAATTTTGATTACAGAATAATAGTAGAAGGTGTAGATACTGATTCTGGTTCAGGTTTTGATCCTTATTCTAGTGGTCGTATCAGTAGAGTTTATCTTGGTACAGAGAACTATTCTCCTGAGCAAGATAAAGATAAAAAGGAAAATAACAGAATCTGGTTAGATTTGTGTTTCAATGAAATTAAAGATATGCCAGGTTTTAAAAATTTATTTGGTAGTACAAACTTAACTAAGTTTTCATCTTTTAATGGTGCAAATAATCTTTTTTATACGAAAAAGATTAAATTTGAAAATCGATTTGGTATAGATTCAAAAGAATTTTATCAAGTTGGTGCAGTAAAAAAGATTTATGAAGAGTTTATTAATGATGCTTGTTATGCCTGTTTAGGGAAATCTGAGAGAGAAGACAAAATTAAAATTGGAGATGAATTAAAATCCTTTTGTAGTAGTGCTATGTCTGCTGCTAAATCTCGTGTTCCTCCAATTTCAGATGACGCAGCAGCTTATAAAGCTTGCAGAGACTATTATGAAAATTTTAAAAAAACAAGCTATGATGGTCATACCGTTAATGACTATTCTAGTTGTAAATACTTTAAAGATTTTTTAAAGACCTGTTTTGAAAACTGGTATTATGAATACGGCTATTTAGATGCTAATACAGTTTGGAAACTTACTGATTTTAGTCGTAGCAAGTTGTCAGATCCTCAAGATTGGACAAAAACCACTCCTTCCCAAGGAGGAGAACCATATTCTGGTTTATCAGAATGTAATTATAACGGTGATCACAAAGATAGCGGTCACAAGTGTTATCAATCTTATTTTAATGATTTTAAAGATTATAATAGCCAAAGATGCGTTGTCGGGAAAATGATAAAACTCTATGGAAGGAATAATAAAACTCCTGTTCTTGTAGAAGGACCAGTAAATTTGAGATTCTTCAAACTTGCTTATTTCCCAAGTTTTACAATTATTTTGGAGCAGTATAGTAAAAATAACCCATTTGTGCCTGAATTTGTTCCTATTTTATTCAGAAGAAAAAATAGAAGTCCTCAAACTTTTCAAAGTTTAGACTGTAATAAAGATTTTTCTTCAAATACTGCTTATTTCAGTGATAAAGACTTAATGAGCAAGGCAATAGATACTATTCCTGTTAATGCTTTAATACTAAAAAGTGACGGTAATGGTCCTAAATATTATGATGATAATGGACAAATGACAACATTAACTAGAAGCCAGGTTTTAGAAGACAAGTTTGTATTACCTGCTAAAGCTACTAGTAAAGCTAATGTTATAGATTTTAGAAGACTGATACATGAACACAGTGAAGTAAGTTATACATATTCTTCTCCAACAGAATTTCGTAATGACCGTATTAGGGATGTAAAAGGGAAAACTAGTATTTGTATTGACGGTATGATGGTTATAAAACAAGGTGATTTAGATTTAACTGATATTGAATATTTCTATGGAACAGGGCTTATCCTATTGGGTAAAGGGAATATAAAATTAGGAAATCTAAGAAAACATGAAGAAAGAGAAAGTGATACTTTACGTTTATATATTTCAAATGGTAGCTTTATTATAGATTCTAGTGATTCAGATGTTAGAATTGAAGCATCTTTAGCTGCTTTATATAATAGCAAGAGTGATGATTCTAATAAACTAGGACGTTTATTGTTGAACGGCAAAAGAAATGTTGAAATATACGGTAATTTATTGGTAGATTACATTAAAACTTTAGATACAGGAATAGCTGGATTAGCTCCAGGGGGAACATTATTAATCAAACATGATCCTTATATTGTTGAACCTGCTATTTCTGAAGGTGCTCAGTATCAAATTAGTATAGGTAAAGTAAAAACCGCATTTTCTATAGATGCAGGAGGCACTGCCGACTAATGGATAAGGCTAGAATGACAATATTGAGTTCTGTTCCTGTCGTTATGGCTCTTAATTTAGCTCTGCTAAATCATTATTTTGGCAATCCTACAATAGTTGTTAATAATAAAACTAAAGATTATTCAAATTATACTGAAATAGAAAACAACGTACAAAATAATCAGTATAAAGTTCCGAAGTTTTTTAATACAAAGAAAAAACTAAATGTAACTGTAGTTCCGCCTCCTCCTGCTCATATTTTTGCTGGTATAAATGAATAAAACTCTCGTTTCTAAGGTGCAATAAGACTAAGGACAGACTATAAAATGAAAAAGGGTATATATAATAACAAAAAAGCTTTAGGCTTAATAGAAGTTGTTATTGCCGTAGTAATAGTCATTGGAGCTGGTATTCCAATATTAAAAATGGTATCTAGTTCTAGAAGTGAAACTTCTTCTTCTGCAAATTATCTTAGAGCCATGGAACTTGCTGACGAAGTTCTTGAGTGGGCGAGTGTTGCGAAATTTAAAGATTTAGAAAATGCTTTAAATAGTGAAAATGGCACAATTATAGTTGAAGGTGGTTCTGGTTTAACCCCCGAAGAAATACATACAGCACCAGCAGAAAATGAAAACTGGAAAAATTCCGGATTTTTTATTGAAAAACAAAAGTATTCTGACCAATATAATAAAGCTTTTTACTTTAGAACTATTGAAGTAGAGGATGTCAAATCGCCCGTTATTCAAAGTGATATGTTGAAAAAAGTTACTGTTACGGTAAAATGGATAGAAGGTCGAAGACCATCAAATCTAAATGTAGACAATGGTGAGAGAAATCGCCAAGTTAAATTATCTATACTGGTAATAAATGATGATAATCTTCTTTACTAATAATAAAAAATACAATAATAGAAAAGCTATTACTTTTGTAGAGCTTATGGTTTGTATTATTGTTGCTTCATTAGTATTTAAAGTTGTCTTTGATTTTATGTCTAATACTCGTCATAACTATATGTATGGTGTGGTAAACCTTCAAAATTTACAAGATGCTCGTTTTGCTATTAATTGTCTTAGACGCGATTTTGCTTCTAGTTGTCCAATGTTTAAAGTTATTGTTCCTGATGATAAAGAAAAATCACCTGATTATGAAAATGTACCAGCTTTCCGAAGGGAATTATTTGCAACTCCTGGGGCACAGGGTATTCCTAACAGTGAAAATTTGATTCAAGTTTCAGAAGATAAACACGATTTGGTGTTTTATAAATTTGTATATATTTCTGAAGATGAGTATCCAAGAGTTGAAAAAGTAATGTATCAGTATGATGGTTCAGATAAACTAGTGAGGACTTCTGAAACAAAAGGGCAAACTGTTTTTAAAGGATTTAAAGATGTTGAATTTGCTCTTTATACTCACCAAATAAATCCAGCAGTTCCTTTACTTTGGGTAAAACTTAAAGTTCATGAATCTTCTAATATGTATGGTTCAGAAAAAATAGGTGAAGAACTTGAATTGACAACTACAATTTCAAGTGACTTTATTAATAGTTCTATAAATAATAAATACTGGAGATTTGAAACAGGATTTAAACCTTTAGAATAAACTTTTTATAATAATTTTTTATAATCCCTTAATATCAATTCTAACTTTTCCTTGTTATAAAATCTAACCGGTGTTATTATAATTCGTACATTAGAAAGATTTGGAGATAACGCTGACATGAATAAAACAAAATGTTTTTGTTTATGCTTTGCATTTTTATTGGCTGTATCTTGCTGGGCTCAAGAAAGTGTAAAAGAAGATAATGTTGAAGTCGTTTCTGTAACTGAATTTAAACCTATTTGTGGCTCTACTATAGTAAATGACAGCAGCAAAATAATTAAGAATCCTGGCAATTGTCCTATAGAAATTTTAAGAAGACTTGGGCGTGTTCTAGGTAAATATTGGCCAGAAGGAAAATCTTCGTTAAAATCTGGTACAATAATGATAAATGAGTATGTTGGCACTCCAAATTTTATTAAAACATTAGCTGAAGACAAATTATCTGAAAAACAATTGAAGGAATGTGATGATTTAATAAAAAATCATACTGAAATTTTCACAAAACTTTCTTCTGAATTTGAATCTTCTCCAGAAGCTATTACAATAAAGACAGCATTTAGTATTCCTGAAATAGAAAAAAATCTTAAGAGTCTTATAGCTTCTGATTCTAAAGTTAATACTTTGGTTCCATTGTCTGAAACAGAAACGAATAAGATTAATAATACAATTCTTCCTGTAATCAATATTTTTAAAGATTGCTGCGGTATCGTATCTTTATCTGAAAAAGGTATTTTTGGCAGAGCAACTACAAAAATAGATAAAGATAAAATTAAAGAAATTCTTCCTAAATATAATTTAACTATAGGTGATTATATTGATTATGAACCTTTAATCATTCTTGCTCAAACCCATGGTGTTGAAGATCCTGAAAATGTTATGAAAAAGTTGGATTCTTTACCAAACATGGTGGTTGTAAAACAATTAGTGGCTTCTGCTGGAATTGATTTGCAAAAAGATATACTTGAAAATTACGCACAAGAAAGCATTCTTTATGTTAATCTTACTCCTACTGGCGAAAAGATGATTCCTGATATTCGTTGGGTAGTGTTAGTTCCTAATATTGAAAAACTTTTAGCAATAACTCCAAAATTTAAAAATCTTTGTATGGCAACTGGTATTTTTATAACAGAAGAAAAAGATTCAAAAACCGGTATTGATTTAGTAAGATTGAATCATTTTATGGCACAGAATTATGGTGTTTATACTGGAGTCGTTGATAGATTCTGCGTCCTTGCTTCAACAAAAGAAGGGGCTATTGCAGCTATAAACCACATTAAGAATCCTACTAAAACAGAAAATAAAACTGTTTCAATAAAGGATTGCAATTTGTTCTTCCGTCTAAAAACTTCTGATTTAAATGTTCAGCTTCAGCAGTTTTTGCAATCCCCAATGCTTAGAAACCAAGGCATTCCTCCTATAACTAATTTGACTTTTTTGAATGACATGAATAATATTACTGTTTGGTCTATATTGAAGAATGATCAACTTAAATTCTTTCTAGATATACCTTTTATTCTAAAAAAGAATGAAAAATAAAAATATGTACACAAAAAAGTTAAATAAAGTAGATAAAAAAATGCTACTTGTGGTATAACTTTTTAGTTAGTTCTAATTTGGAGTCATTATGTAATGTTGAAAAAATTTATTAGTATACTGTTTTTGACAATACTGGTAGTTTCTTTTATTGGTTGCTGTACCAAAGAACCCAATGAACCTAAAAAGGGTAGCATACAGCCATCGGCAAATAAAAGTGATAAAGCCGATAAAGATTCTGCTAATAATACATCACCTTATAAAGATTTAGACCTTAGATTAGGTAGAATCCCTTATACTAATTCTTCTCAAATGCTTGTTCAACATCAGGCCTTTATGAAGTATTTAGCAGAAAAGATAGGGGTTAAATCTGTAAGACTTCAGACTGCACCAGATTATTCTAGTATTTTAAAGAAACTTGTTGCTGGCGACATTGATATAGCTTGGTTAGCTTCTTTAAGTGCTGTAGAAGCTAGAAATAATCCTGAAGTTGAACTCCTTTGCAAACCAGTTAGATATGGAACTACTTCTTATCGTGGTATTGTTCTTGCTCGCCAAGATAGCGGTATAAGAACTCTTCGTGATCTTAAGAATAAAAAGTTTGCTTGGGTAGACAAAGAATCTGCTTCTGCTTATCTTTTCCCTAAAGCTATGATGTTAGAAGCTAATATTGACCCAGATAGAGATTTTGCTGAAGTTGATACATTAGGTAAACATGACGCTGTTGTTTACAATGTTTTATTAGGCAAATATGATGCCGGGGCTTGTTATGATGATGCTAGAAATACTCTTAGAGATAAAAGCAAAAAAGATGAGTTGATTATACTTGCTACTACTCAGGATATTTCTAACGAACCTCTTGTTTGTCGTAAAAGTCTTCCACAAGATTTAAGAGATAGAATTAAAGCTGTTTTGTTAGAACTTAATAATAAGACTCCTGAAGGACGTGAAATCCTAAAAGATTTGGCAGATGTTCAGGGATTTGTTAAAGTAGATGCTCGTGATTACGATAGTATCGAAAAAGTATTAAAAGCTTTGGATAAATATAAAAATAAAAATTGAGATGGGTTGAATCGTGAATAATTCTGAAGATAATAAAATCAGATTTTCTCTTAAACTAAAATTTATTTGCGGCATTGCATTGCTTGTCGTTTTTATTGTTGGTTTAAATAGCTACAATTCTTCAAGAAGAGAATCTGATTTGCTTCAGGAAAGTATGGACCAATCTGGAGAAGTTCTTGCTTCTACTCTAGCACTTGCTTGCCAAGATTCAATAATTAGTCAGTCTTATGAAGCTTTAAATCCATATACTGATCGTATTATTGGTGGCGGGCAAGATATTTTGGAAATCTCAATTTTAGATTTTGAAGGACGCTACCTAGCTCACAGAAACAGACTCGATTCAGAAAGCAAATTAGGACAAATTGTTCCTCAAGCATTAAAAGAACAGTTAGATAAAATAAAAAATACTGAAAAAGTAGTAGCAGAAAATGGTGAATATGTTGACTATATTTCTCCAATTAAAATTAATGATACTATACTTGGAACAGTAATTTTACGTTATGGTTTTGATAGACTTGAACAGAGTAAAGCAACCAGTAAAAATCATATATTATTAATAGCTCTTATTGGTTTGTTAGCAGGTTTGATTTTGGCAGTTATCTTGGCCAAAGTTATTACAAAAGGGTTAGATAACTTAATTCAAGGGACTCAAGTTATTGAACGTGGTGATTTAAGTTACAGAATTCAAGAAACTTCTAATGATGAAATAGGTCACTTAGCTCACAGTTTTAACTCCATGCTTAATACGCTTGAATCCAACAATAAAGCTTTAGACAGAAAAATATTTGAAATAGAAACCCTGTTTAAAGCAAGCCAAGCAATGAATTTCCAAAGTGATACAGATAAGCTTATTAAGCAAATTTTGGAAATGGCTGGTAATGCAATAAATTCTGAACGTTGTTCTATAATGCTTCAGACAGGAGCCGGAACTGAAGAACTAGAAACTAAAATTGTTTATAGTATGAAAGATGGGCAAACTGTTCAGCCAGAAACTACTATTAAAATAAGAATGGGTGAAGGTGTGGCCGGTACCGTTTTAAGAACAGGTAAAAGCATGATTGTTAATGAAGGTCATAAAGACCCCTTGTTTAAAAGTTATGCCTCTAGTTCTAGTTATGAAAAAGCTATAAATGCTCTTCTTTCTGTTCCTTTAAAAATAAAAGATAGAGTTACTGGTGTAATAAATTGCGTTAATAAGCTTAACGGAGAGACTTTCAACGATGAAGACCAAAGATTGTTAGAAGCATTAGCTCAACAAGCTGCGATGGCGGTTGAACATGCTAGACTTTATGAACTTGCAATTACAGATGGTCTTACTAAGCTATTTATTCACAGATATTTCCAGGCTAGATTAGAAGAAGAACTTGTAAGAGCAAAACGTTATCATACTTGTTGTTCTTTGATTCTTTTTGATATTGACCATTTTAAGAAATTCAACGATACATATGGTCATCAGCAGGGTGATATTGTTCTTATGGAAGTTGCAAAACTTATAAAACAAACAGTTCGTGAAACAATCGATATTCCAGCTCGTTATGGTGGTGAAGAATTTGCAATAATATTACCAGAAACAGATGCAAATGGAGCTTTGCTAGTAGCTGAACGATTAAGAAAGACTGTTGAAGCTTATGATTTCCCAGGACAAGAAAAGGCTCTTAAAGTTACTATTTCATTGGGTGTTGCTTCATTCCCAGATCACGCTAGTGTTAAGAGCGTATTGATAAAGAAATCAGACCTTGCTCTCTATAAGTGTAAGGGAAGCGGTCGTAACTGTGCTATTATTTGGGATGAAACCTGTACTGAATGTGAAAAAGAATAATGTCTTCTAGTTCCCTTGATTTTCAGTCTTTATCCTGGATAGGGAATCCCTCGGCTGAATTTGATTCATCTTCGCAAAGGCCTGTAGAAGGTAGTAAACTGGCTGGAATAATTAAACCTATTAAAATAGGCAATGTTCAATTACCTAATAATCTAGTATTGGCACCCATGGCTGGTGTTACAGATGGCTCTTTTAGGCAACTTTGTGCACGTTTAGGTGCCGGTTATTCTGTATCAGAATTGGCAAGTTGCAAAGCCTTACAAATGAAAAGCACTCAAACTCTAGAGATGATAAGGTTTGAAGGCAATACTGGAGCATACGCCGTTCAAATATTTGGTTCAGACCCTGATTTAATGGCTGAAGCGGCTTCTTATGTTGAATCGTTGAAAATATGCGATATTATAGATATAAATATGGGGTGCCCTGTTTCAAAAGTAGTAAAAACTGGTGCAGGTTCTGCTTTAATGAAAACTCCTGAATTAGCAGCAGAAATAATAAAGTCTGTTTCTAAATCAGTTCATTTACCCGTAACTTGTAAATTTCGAATTGGATGGACGGAAAATTCTATTAATGTAAAAGACTTTGCTCATGCAGTAATTGAAGCCGGAGCTAAGGCTATTACTGTTCACGCAAGAACTAGACAGGCTATGTATACTGGTCCTGCTCAGTGGCAATATTTAGAAGGCATTAAAGATATTGCAAAATCAATTCCTTTTATAGCTAACGGTGATATAACTTCTGAAGAAAATGTTTTAGAACTTTATGAAAGAACAGGTTGTGATGGTTTTATGATTGGTCGAGGTTGTGTGGGTAAACCTTGGCTTTATGCTCAACTTTTAGGTCATAATGAATATTTGAAGCCAGAGTTAAGATACCCGATTTTCAAACATCATTTAGTTGATATGCTTATGGAACATGGTTCAACAGCGGTTCCGCTTTTTAGAGTTCATTTATTTGGTTATTTAAAAAATCATCCTCATTCTGCTTCTTTAAGACGCAGTTTATGTATGGAAAGAAATCCAAATGTCGTTTTACAAGCAGGTAGAGATTTCTTTAATAATAGATAATATCCTATCTTTAAAAAACTAAATTTACATAATTAAGATAATATAAAAAGTTTTTCTTTCCGATATGTACAAATGACTAATTATTTAGTAAAATGATTTATATTGATTTAAGGTAGGTTATTGAATGCTTTTCGACGACGGTAATGAACCGGAAGAATTAGAAAAACTAGAATATGATAACTCCAACGAAGACGAGGACGAGGAAGAAGAATCTGAGACAATAACTCAGAGAATTATTGGTTGGTTATGGTTCTTCTTCAAACTTGGTTTTGTTTTTAGTGTTATAGCAATAATAATTATTACTGGTGCTATAATAGGAGTTGTAAAAGGTTTTTCTGAAAAAATTCCAATTATATCTGAAAGTTCATATAGACCAAATCTTACCAGTCAAATTTACGATTGTAATGGTAAGGTTTTGGCAAAACTTCACGCCGAAGAAAACAGAACAAGAATTCTTTCAAGCAAAGAAATACCTGACAATATGAAACATGCTGTCGTCGCAATTGAAGACGAACGCTTTTACCAGCATTATGGGATAGATATAATTGGTATTACCCGTGCAATGATAAGCAATATTAAGGCTGGTGGCGTAAAACAAGGGGCTTCAACATTAACACAGCAATTGGTTAAAAATGCTTTTCTAACCAGCGAAAAAACTTTTAAACGTAAAGCTATCGAAGCAATGATGGCTTTTCAAATAGAACGAAAATATTCTAAAGATGAAATTATTACTCTTTATTTAAATGAAATTTATTTTGGGCGAGGTGCCTATGGTCTTGCAGCGGCATCTGAAATCTATTTTGGAAAAGAAGATCCCAAAGATATGACTATTTGCGAATGTGCTATGCTTGCAAGTATTCCAAAAAGCCCAACGAAATATGAACCTGTAAAACACCCTAAAGAAAATAAAGAAAGACGTGCTCTAGTTCTTTCTAAAATGGTTGAATTAGGTTTTATAACACCAGCTCAATATGAAGAAGCTAAGGTTGAAGAACCAGTTCTTATTGATAAAAAAGAAGATGAAATGAAAGCACCTTATTTTACGACTTATGTTCGTGATAGACTTTTAGAAAAATATGGTGCAAACGTTGTTTATAATGGTGGTCTTAAAGTTTATACTACCATAGATATGGAATTGCAGGAATATGCAGAACAAGCTATGGCTTCTTCTGCAATATTTATAAATAATCCTATTTCTAAAGAACCTGAATTAAACGGCTCTTTAATTTGTTTAAATCCCAAAAATGGTCATATTTTGGCTATGTATGGTGGTAGAGACTTTAATCAATCCCAGTTTAATAGAGTTACACAAGCATATAGACAACCAGGTTCATCTTTCAAACCTTTTGTTTATGCTGCAGCTCTTGAAAATGGTTCTTTGCCAAGCGACACAATTTTAGATGAATTTATTTCTTATACAAATCCTTGGACTAAACAAGTTTGGGCACCAAGAAACTCAGACCACAAATT
>CAMJNS010000090.1 GCA_946407375.1 uncultured bacterium | reverse complement strand
TTCAATGGTTGTTTGCTAAGTGGATATTCCGAGAAGAACTCAAGTTTATCTCTGTCGTCCTTGAGTTCTAATTCTGTTGCGGCACAAAAAGCAGGATGCCAATGAAGTTTTGTTTGTTTCTTTCCCATAATATAATTATAAAATTACTTTCAAATTTTAGCAACTATCCTAAAATCAACTATTAATTATTTGCCAATTTGGCATATGATAAACAATCTCGCTTGTAGAGCCAATCTAAAAATGGCTAACCTAAACGGTAGAATGCGGTTTTGCGAGGGGGCTTATAGGTTGACCGCTTTTTGCTAATTTTTATAGTTTGATTCATAGGAATTTTTGTATCTGCCTTGTTTATAACCAGTCTGGAAGTTCCCCGTCATCTTCTATTTCAATAGTTGTTCCAACTATAGGATTATTTGAATCGGAAATAAAGTGATAATTAGGATCTGCCAGCATTCCAGGACTGCCAATTATACGAACTTGCTTTTGCACTTGTCTGCTCATTCCATATACTCTTACACTATCTTCCTTTTCATTCATTAAAGCTTCTATTTTCTTCATCATTTTTGAGAAAGATGGCTTATCTAGGAATGTTTCAAACACACTTTTCTGCACGGGCACTGCATAATTTTTTAATAATTTATGTAGCTTTCTCCTTCTCTTGTTGCTAGGAGAATCATAACAGATTATATAAAATTCACCCATCTTAAAATCCTTTATTTGGTTTTTATTGTTGTTGGTATTTAGGAGCTTACGCTTCTCTTGTTTTTATTGCTTAATCAGAACCTCTGCGAAAACATTCATTGCTATAAGGCACGGAGGTGCCTATGCAAGCGAGCGCCAAGGATGGCAAGCGAGTCGCAAAGGTTATACGAAAACTTGAAATTTGCATTATATTTTGCTGGATCGCCACGGTTTACCACGCAGTCTATCGACTGCTCGTAATGACGTATAACTTGCGGTTTGCGATGACGTTTATATACTCTGAATCAAGTCATAGCCGTCATTGCGATCGAAGCGAAGTAATCTTTGCTTAGCTATTACCGATTAAATACAAGAGGTTCATAATATTCTGCTCCTTTATTTATTGCCTCTCGATAAGCGTAAGCCTGTCTCAAAATCTGTTCCTGTAACTCAATTTTCTTTCCATCATGTGGGTAGTAAAAAGAATTTCCCAATCTTGCCTGCATTTCTTTAACAATTAAAGCAATAGCATAATCATTCATTAATACGCCTTTGTCAGCTGTATAAGTAAAATTATCTGCTCTTACCTGAGCTAGATTAACTAGTTTCAACACCACATTATCTACAACAAAATGTCTGAACTCTTCCATTAAATCTAATGCCAAAGAAGGTCTTGAGTTTTGGTTTGAATGTAAATTCGCCATAAATGGGTCTATTCCAGCTTGTTCTATAGCTGCTAAAACTTTATGATAAAGAATTGTATAACCAAAACTTAACATAGCATTTACAGGGTCTCTTGGTGGTCTACGATTTCTTTCAAAGAAATTAAGGTTTTGTTTTAATCCTTTTCTGAAAGCTTCAAAATAAATTTTACTTCCATTCCCTTCTATCCCCATTAGTTCATCAATACTTTCTGCTTTTTCTCCTAAATTAATTGTTTGGTTTATTGCAAAAACTTCGTTATTTGCTTCGATGACACCATGTCGGTTTTTATACATTATCCAGTTTCTATAATTACTAAGCTTGCCAACAACTATTTTACGTGCCATTTTTAATTTAAATTCATTATCTTGGGAACGTTGATATTGAGCTATTCTACTTAATACAGATTTTTCATTTAAGTTAGAAAGTCTGCATTTAAAACGACCATTTTTTGTTAAATAGACTAAATCAATATTTCTATACATTATTTGGAATATGGTTTGAGCAGTAACTTCTATTGTCCCGAAACAAAATATCTGCCTGATTTTGAAAAAAGGAATATCGTGAATTATTTTGTTTTCTTTGCTTCTTACTACTAGTCGTTCTCCGACTTTTGTAAGCTTTGCACCTTGGGTAGTAATATAAATTGTGCCGATTTCCATTTGAATACTCCAAAGTTCCATTTTATAAATAATAAGGTTTTAAATTTGATAGTATTCAAATTTTTTGTGGGATATTATTCTAAGTTTTATAGATTTCTACTATTGTTTCTTAACATAACAATAACTACAGCCAATACTATAAATAATATAAATAACATATTATTAATTCCTCAACTTTCAATTTCTATACTAGAATAAAACTCTTTTAAATACAAGATTTAAAAGAGAGAAGCAGGGCAAACACATTAAAATTTATTTAAAAATATTAAAACCTGTATTAATCAGAAGTTTTGTTACTAATTATGAACAAAGTTTAAATAATAACTGTCATTGCGAGGCGTTGAAAACGCCGTGGCGTTGCTGAAAGCAAAACGAAGTCCATCTAGAAAAAAATTATAATGCGTTTGCCTTGAAGAGAAAAGCACAAGATATAAGCAAACTTTTTTAGTTAATAATATTTTTTTAGGAGTAGCGTCATTATTACTCAGATATCCTCATCATATTGATTACAACAGGTTTAGATGAAGTAAAAGAGATAGTATAAATGGTGCTGCCAGCCAGTCTTGAATTAAAACCTTTTGGTTGTTTTAAAAAGAGTCTTACTGTTCCACCATTGGCAGGTATCGGATATATATACCCTTTGCTGTCTGTTAACATATTAATTTTCATTTCTTTGTTTAAATCATTAAAATGCTTTTCAACATAATATTTATCTACAGATATAAATGAACCATTTTGGACTCTATCAAATTTTAAATTCAAATCTGTTATGAATTTATATTTTTTATCTGCAATATCATAAGGATTAACAGCATAGTTTGTTAATTCTATACCGCGAATCTTTTCATTTAGAACTGCAAAGTTAAAATCTAATGAAAGCTGTTCTAAAGACCTGTCTAGTTGATTAAATTTGTCTGTCCCTCTTGGTCCCTGACATAACTGTCTTAGTTGCTCTTGCCCATACTGTTCATATAAGTAATAAAAGAAAAGTCCTTTTTGCCCATAATGAGCAAGGGCAATAGAATCATTGCTTGTTTCAAAAGAAGTTAGACTGAGTTCTGGTTTAAAGTATGCTGCATAGTAAAACCTGGCATCATTTCCAGGAAAATCTAAACATTCGTCCCCATAATAGAGACTGTAAGTTGTTAAACCCATTTGACTTCGTTTTATTCTATAGAGAATTTCTGCACAAACTGCTAATCCTTCGTCTATCCAAAGCTCTTCACTTCTTCCGGATTTTGCAGAAAAATTAACAATATGCTGCATTTCGTGGGGAATTGTTTCTCTAGCATCCATGAACCATTTTTCATAAGTGCTTTTATCCCCTGATTTTACTGCAATACTTATCATATCACGGGGATTGCTGGAATTTATACTGGCGGTATCGAAAATGCCGACAACAGATTTTCCATAGTTATTTACGACTGGGGAAAAAACTATTGATAGCTTTCCGTCATTATCTACATCACGCCAGAATATATCTGAGCCATTACCAAAATTATCTTTTAATATTGGGTAAACATAGTTGTCAAATTCTTCTGCAAGCTGACTTAAACTTGAATCAGCAATATTGGGCGCAAATACAGAGCCATCTCCATCTTGGTCTATAAAAAATTTCCCATAAGTAGAAACTTTGGCTAAAGTGCATCTTCTTGATTTTGAAAGAACAGTTATGTTTATATCTCTCTGCCCTTCAAATTCATTTTGGTGACTAACATTGGCTCTTAGAAAAAGATTTTTGTTGTTTTTTTCATTTTCGAGATATTTGTTATATAGTTCTTCTTTTAGTTTTGCTTTGAGAGACAAATTTTCTCTAAATGGAATAGCCAGAAGAGTAGGGGAGCAGTTTTCATCGTATCCGTATGCTTCTTTTATGGAAGAACTGTCGCTAAGTGACTGAAGGGGTCTCTCATTCTCTTCTTCATTCTCGTCTTTTTGACTTGCTCTGTAATCCCCTGCCAAAGGAGGAACTAAAGTTAAATCTGTTATTTGTGTATTATTGGGGTTTGTTATTAAACAGGCATATAAAACTTCTTTTGAAGCGTCAACAGGAATATTTCTGATTTCAATGCTGTTTTTCCCGTTGTATGCAGAGAAGTATTGATTAAGTCTTGCTAAGTTCCCTACATTAGATTTTGTTGAATCATAATATTTTGAAGAATCTGTGATATAATCATCATCTTCATAGTAGTAACTGCTGCTACCTCCACCGCCTCCACCACAGCCTACTAGTAGAGATATAGATACAACAACAATAAATAAAAATATAGTTTTGGTATTTTTTAGCATATTATTCCCATTTCTAAATTCTAACTATTATTGTACCATAAATAAAAAGCTTATTATTATAAATAATTGTAAATTTTTAATTATTAGTTTAAGACAATTGCTACAGTATACCTTCAAAATAAAACTTTTAATGAGAATCTTTGACAGCCTATAAAATCAGGCTGTCATCTTTGCTTAACTCTCATTTCTAGCTTTCGAGTTTATTACTGCCACATTCCTGAAACAAAGGTCATTAAAGCTATCCAAGTATAAGTGGAAAAATAAATTCCATCTTTATCTGCGCCTGCTTTTAAAGTTTTAATAGCTTCTTCCTTGTTGAGCATAATAAAACCGTCAAAGCATTCTGTGCCTTCTGCACCAGATTGTGACATTTTTGGCATAGATTCCCTATTTAATACTACTTGAACAACAGCATTGCTTTCATCGGTCATTCCAGGCGTACTAAAGAGTAGGGGACTGATAATTGACATTTTGTCACTTTCTTGAATAGTTATACCAGTTTCTTCACATATTTCTCTTTTGGCTGTTGTTAACAAGGGATCGCCATTTTCAATATCAGCTTTATCTATTAAACCTGCAGGAACACTAAGCAAAAAACGACCAGCAGGGAAACGATATTCTTTTGTTAAACAAAGAAGGGGCTCTTCCCCTTTTAAATTAAGTATAACAACACAGCTAACAGCGTCAGGAACCATTTTTCTAAGTTCATCATTGCTTTTTATTGCTGTAAGTTCGTCTAAGGGGCGTCTTGTTGCATCTAGATAATGCTTGCCTTCTTCATACTGTAAATCAAATACTTTGACATATTTATTATCAAAAAGAGTTTTGACTTTATCTTTGGTTATTATTGGTGTATTCATTTTTCCCTCTATAAAAAAATTTAGTTGAGTATTTTCCTAACAATAATGCAGGAAACAAATCCATCGCTTGTTCCAACTATTATTTCTGCTTTCTGATCTACTGTAATCCATTTGAGCATAGAATTTTGGTAAAATTCCTGTCCTCTTTCATATGGCACAGCGTCAGCTTTTAACATATTATTGGCAAATTCATTCGCTGCATCAACATCATCACCAATACCTATTCCACAAAAACGGTTATTGTGACCTATTCCCTGATTTGTAAATTCAATAGAAAAGAACTGCTCTTCGTTTCCACCACCAGGTAAAATATATTCTACATTATAGCCGTTGTATACTTTGGTTATACTAGCTGCTATACCATTTTGATCATAGTTTTCTTCGACTGATTTTGGAGATTTTAGTGTTGATGCTAGCCATTCACAATATTCTATGGAATTATTTAGTGTTTGTTCAAAAGAAGTGCCAAAAATTCCAGGTCTAATATATTTTCCATATACCCATCCTGTTAAACCACTTTTGGTTACTATTTTAACCCAATTAAATTTATCGCCTGTGGTGGCAATTTCTAATACCATAACTTCATTTTCTTTGCCAGCTCCACCAATAGTTCCTATGACATTGCCATCTGGAATAGAATCCATAACTTTTATATTTGCTGCAGTGCATTCGCCTTTTGTCAGCCAGCCTTCAGGAACAGGACGATAACCCCAAAATGATTTCATCGCTACGGATTGTTCTTCCGTATTATGCTTTTCGTATGCTATTTCAGTAATTTTTGCGTCTTCGGTATAAAAGTAAAATCTTTCATCAGAGGAATTATGTAAAATATCTTTGATGCTGTGCATGTATCTATATCCACGTCCAGCAGGTGTTCTAGTGCCTTCTCCGAATAAGTCTAGCATATCTTCTTGAGACATTCCTATTAAATCAACACCTATAACTGATTTTACTAGTTCTTTATTTCTGCTTCTGAAGTAAGATAAATCTGGCGCAAATTGAAATGCACTATCACTATCGTAATAAGTATGAATAAAAAACTTACTGTGTTCGTCTGATGGAGAAGAAATAAGATTGGCTTTAAACCATTTAATTCCAAAAATTTTTAGCGTGTTTTCATTGAAGTCTTTTAAAAAGAAGAAAAGCTTAACTGTATCTGGAAAAGTTCTTGTTACTACTTCATAAGATGGAACATCATCAAAACAAACTACAATTTTTTCTTGGTCATCTATTACTGTTTGAAGCAGAGTGCAATTTTCTCCTAAACTAATTGGTTCTTCATATTGGGAAAAAACAGGTGCTTCAGAAATTAATAACGCAGTTACAGTTGCTAGAATAAACTTTTTAATCATATATTTCTTCTCCCATTTTTATCAATTATATCATGCTTTATAAGTTAATCATTCACTACTAAATTGACAAATTGTCTGTTAATTATGTGTGTCCAAGCTATGCTAATAGCGTCTGCTTCGTTGTCGTCTTTAACTTTTATGTTAAATTCATTTTGAACCCAATTAATAATATCTTCTTTGCTAGCATTCCCATAACCTGTTATGGTTTGCTTAACTTTTCTAGGAGGGTAGAAAAACACAGGTAGTTCGTGTTCGGCAGCACAGAGTCTTGCGACTCCTCTTAATTCTCCTAATGATATAGGGGTTCTATGAGAAGTTTTAGCGGGAAGAAAAACATCTTCTATGGCAACTTCACTAGGTGAAAACTTTTCTATTATTTTATTTAATAGTTTATGAAGGTGAACTAATCTGCTTTCGTCAGTTGCTTTACTTAATTTAACAGTGCTACTAAACAAAATCTGCTTTGTAGCACTGTTCATTACGCATAGACCCATTTTTTCTGCTAGGTCTAAACCGACAACTATACTATTTGCTGTCGCCGGTCTTTTCATTCTTTTTTGCTTCTTCTAGTTTTTTCAGATGCTCAGGATCAGGAAATATTACAACAGAAATTGCCGCAATTATTCCTGCTAAAATAGCAGTTAAACCTGTTGATGAGTTTCCTGTAAATTCAAGAATTACAAGTGTAGGAAACAAGATTACCACCATAAAAACGGCTCTTTTAATGACATGAGGCTCAGTAAACTTCATAATTATTCCCTATCATCTCTTCTAGAAGGTCGTCTTCTAAAGCCATTATTGTTATTTCGTTGTGGGAAATATCTTTTCTGTTCACGATAATTGCTATTAGAATTATTGCTGTTTCTATTCATTCTATTATTTCTGTTTCTATTAGAGCTAGATGAATTGTTTCTGTTTTCATTTCTATTATCTGAAACAGATTTTCGATGGAAATTTGACCTGCGATTATTATCGTTTCTACTTACATTATTTCTTGAAGGTCTGAAACCTTGCATAACCATTGTTTTGGTAGGAGCTTCTTCATATAAAGAATCATCTATTTCTGGCAAACTTTCAGTTTCTCTATTGTTATAAGCTGTTTCAGTTTTTTCTTCAGAAGATTCAGAATCATTGGTATTGCTTTCGTCGTGACGAGCTAAAGCAAGACTAAGTTTAATTACATCTGGGTCTTCTTCTTCAATTCCTCCAAAGTTTTCGAAATGCCTATGACGTGATTCATCTAAATCTGCATAGCGAGAACGTCTTCTTTCGCGTATAGGTTCATTTTCTATAATCTGAGCTCTAGGTTCTTCTTCGGTAGGTTCTGATTCTTCAATATTTATGCTTCTTTTTGAAGTTGGTTTTGTATAAGCGTATGGATCATCTAAAATTCTCTTAACTTCATCATTATCCATTTCTTGAAGAATAAGCTTATCTCTGTCATTTCGTTCTGCTAAAGCTTCTTCTGTGAGGAAATCACCATTTTCACTCAACATTGGCATATCTATGTTGTCTTGCTGGTGATGTTTTTTAGGCATATATTCATCATCATATTTACGCTTAGCAGCTTGACGTTCAAGCTTAGCTTGTTTCTGAATAGCCATTCTTTCTTGACGAGTTAATTTGGCCGGTGAACTTTCAGGAGATTCTTTTGGAATTTCATTTATAATTCGTGGTTCAGCAACTCTATCTTCTTTATTGGGAGCTTGCTGTTTTAATGCTTCTTTTCTTGTTTCTACCATATTTTTTGCATCCTGCATAAAAGCTTGTGGTAGATAAGCATTTAAGTTAAATTCTGCACTTGGAAGATTTAATATTTTTGCTAATTGATCACGAAGTGCATAAATGTCATCTGCTTCCCATTCTATTTGTGGAACCAAGTGTTTTAATTTTTTAGAAGCATTATCAGTACGAAGTGTTTCGTAATTTCCGCACATTATTCCTTGGAAAATCTTTAATTCATCAAGAATTTCTAAGGGGTAATTGATTTCTTTTTCACCTTCAAAGCCACAGCGTGCTAAAAGTTGTTCTAATGTAGTAAATACAGACATTCTTGCTTTGAGGCCATCACTGTTACTTCTGAATTCTTTTAAAAATAGAGATTTCAAGTATTCAAAAGGTGGCATTTGGCTGAAACAACCTAAAAACTTAGTTAATGCTTTTTTATGTCGTTCAGAATTTTTCTTTATTTCATCAGCTAAAGCATTTTCTCTTGAAAAGATTGCATTTATAACATTTTCAGGATTTTCAATGTAGCTTTCTATTGTTCTAAACTTTTTGCTAAGTATTTCGCCTGTTTTGCTTTGATAGATACTTGATAAAATAATAAGGAAGAAATGAACGTTTGGATCCATTATTTCTCGTTCTATCCAATGCCATAAACCTCTGCGAATATATTTATTGCTTCTTTTGTAAGTTGTAGAAAGACTTTCATGAACAACAGCTTCTTTTAAAGCATAAAGCAAATCTTCAGAAAGACTAGAAAAACCTACTTTAACTTTTTGTTTTACGGGTTTTTCATCGTTCTGAAATGAGCTGTTTTCATTATTTTCATCATTAGATTCAAAATTCAAAGACTTCTGAACATAACCTTCATTGGTTTCTTTTTCATTCTTTGTTCTTTCAGAAAGCTTATTAGTATTTGTGGTTTTACTTTGCTTTAAAATGTTTTCTATTTGAATTTCTATTATTGGACAACGAATTTTTAAAGGTTGAACGCTGATAGTTTCAGTGCCTTTTCTTACAAGTATAATTGCTTTTTTTATTCTTGTAGAGGGTATTTCTCGTTGTTTCTGAAATGCTTTAGCTTTTGTCGGAAGTAAGTATTTTTGACCAACACCTAAATGTGGAACAGATACATCTACTAAAATATACTTATCTTTCTTCCCTTCCGCACAAGAAAATACCATGTCTATGGTTCCGGCTTCATCATCAAGAAAAACATTTGTTTCAGTCAGTTCCCAATCGCCTGGGCCTACTCTCTGTCTTAAAAATTCGGCGATTTTTACTTTGTTGTGTTTTATTCCTTCTTTAATTTTGGAAAACTCACGTTCGGTGTCTGCTGCGCCATAAGATTTGGCACTTTTATTGGCTCTTTTGCCTGATACTGTTGTCACAAATAAACTCCAATTTTTAATAATTAGCTCGATTCTTTGAAATAAATCTTCTAATTAGATTTTATGCGTTCTAATAACGCAAATATGACAAAATTATTGTATTAAAACTCAATGATTTTGTCTGTTTTAAAGAACTGTAATTATAAAATAATGGATGAGTTAAAATTCATCCATTACAATATATACCATTATCAAAGACTTTTTGCAACTATAAGAAAAACAAGGCACAGAAAACAAGGTTATGGGCGAACGACCTTACCATCTAAAACATTTTTATACATTTCATAAGCTGCATTGTATTCTTGCTGCATTTTCTGTTTGTATTCGTTAGTGCAATTATTGTCTGCTAAAGCTTTAGAATAATTGTCGTAAGCTATTAAATATGCTTCATAGCAAGCATTAACATCTGGATTGTCGTAATGAATCTTGCTATTTGACGTATTAATCAAGTTTGTAGAAGTATTGGCAACTTGACTAGAAGAAACAGGTATTTCTGTAGAAACACCAACTGTTACATTTTGTGAATCTATTTTTGTTGCTGCATTAGAGATAACTTCTTTGCTCTTGTCGAAGAATGTGGTGCCTATCCATTTGCCAATTTTGCTACCAATGTTTGAACCCCATTTTTCACCAATTTCAGCTATTTTTTCAGAGGTTCCTCCTGTTGTAACAGCAGAAAGAGTTGCTCCTGCTACTGTTCCTAAGACGCTGCCTATAACATCCCCAACAACTTCACCCGTTGTAGAACGAGCAACTTCTTCTTTGTTTACAGATGCAATTTCTTTTGCGGTAGAAAGTAAAATCGGGGCACCAGCAGAATTGTCTTCTGTTCTATCTATGCCTGTAATAGCCTTGTAACTTTTATTGAAAAACTTTTCTCCAATTTTCTTTCCAAGCCAGGTCCCAAGCTTTTTACCATATTTAGAACCTAAAGTGGCAAAGGTGATTGTTCCTATAATTGGCAGTATAGTACCACCGCCAACGCAGGCAACAACTGTTGCACCAACAATACCACCTATAGCACTGCCTAAAATATCGCCTACTATGGCACCTGTGGTGTCACAAGCTAATGATGGCATATCTAGGTTTTTGCAAACATTGTAAATAGAACGAACTGTTATTTTACCACCGTTATCTAACTTTTCGTTAATAACCCCTTTAACTATTGGCTTACCAATTATGTCACAAAGATGAGCACCTACTTTGTTGCCAACATAAGCTCCTAAAGTTGCTCCTACTGGACCTCCAACAGCAGTTCCTATAGCAATACCCAAAGCTGCAGTTGCTAGTTTTACTGGTTTGGAAACAATTTTAGAAGTAACTACACTGGCGGTTTTATCTACCCAATAATCGCGGCTGGTATATTTTTGAACAGTATTTTCAATAAAATTGCTAGCTTTTTCTTTTAGTTTGCTAAACAACGATTCTGCGTATAGTTCTTCTGCAAAAGGCGCAAAGAACATACACAGGGATAGGATTAAACTTATAAAGAATAATTGTCGTTTAGCAAAAGTCATATTATTAGCTCCAACTTATGGAAATTATCAAACTTATTTTTTTAATTATACTATATTTTTATGTACAACGTAAGAGGGGGGAAATGAAAATTTGGGCAAAAAAGAAGAAAGCTGAAATCATTATTTTTCAGCTTTCTTCTTTAATCTTCTAGCTTTAACTATAATCTTTCAGCTTTCAGCTTTCACCTTTCAACTTTCAAAAGTAGTGGCCAAGCTGGTTGTTGTTGTAAAGCTTCATTTTTATATTTTTCAGCTTTATCTTTATTTTTTGTTTTCAAAAGAGCATAAAGATTATAAGCAATAAAAGCTTTTGAATAGCTTGGATTCATAGCTCGATATGTTTTTTCTAATTCTTCTGGATTATCGGTCAATATAGCTTTTAAACAAGCTATATTAGCTGAAAGCATATCTCGAGCTACTTTTGTAGGAATAGCAAAATTGTCGCCATTTTCTTTCTTGAAAACTATTGTCCGTTTATCTGTATCAAAACGCTTTAGAAGGTTTTGACCTGCAGCTTCAATATTTCTTAAATTCTTTTCTTCAACTGATTCTCGGAATATTTTTACTGCAGAATTGGTGGTTTGACTTTCTGAAGAATCTAAAGGCATCCAAATGTAATATCTTGTTTTATTATGAATGAATGTTGGTGTGAAAGCGATTTCAGGTGTTACACTCATTGCAATATCATCTCTGACTAGAATAGGCATAGAAGTGCCTATAAAAATAGGTGCCTTTATTTGGTCTGCTTCTGCTTCAAGTATATCTCGCATTATTGGATTTTCTTTATGTTCACTTCTAAT
>CAMJNS010000089.1 GCA_946407375.1 uncultured bacterium | reverse complement strand
ATCTTCCTAAAAAAGAAGGTTCTATCGGTATGCCACTTCCATTTACTGAAGCAAAAATCGTTGATGTTGAATATGGCATAAAGGAAATGGGCGTTGGAGAACAAGGTGAACTCTGTATTAGAGGGCCACAAGTAATGCTTGGTTATTATAAGCATCAAGTCGAAACCGATTTAATATTACGCGATGGCTGGTTGTATACAGGCGACATCGCCAGATACGATGAAGATGGCTATTTCTATATTACAGACCGCAAAAAAGACTTGATTATATGTGGTGGTTATAATGTTTATCCAAGAGAAGTAGAAGAAGTTCTCTATAAATATCCAAAAGTCAGAGAAGCTGCTGTTATTGGTTCTAAGAGCGAAACAAGAGGTGAAATAGTTAAAGCCTTTGTAGTTCTTAAAGAAGGCGAAACTGCAGATGCAAAAGAAATAATAGCTTACTGCCGTCAGAATCTTGCTAACTATAAAGTTCCAAGAGAAGTAGTCTTCAAAGATAATTTGCCCAAAACTGCTGTTGGTAAGATTTTACGTCGCCAACTCCAGGATGAAAAATAAGAAAGTTGAGTGAATAATATGCAGATAAAATTTACAAAAAATGAACTGGAAAAACTTCTAGAAATATTGAGTATATCTGATTGGGTTCTTACTTCTATGGATGTAGAAGATGACGAAAGAAAAGATGATTATTTAAAATTATTGCAAAAACTATATCATGAAGCTTACGAAAATGGTTGCACAAAAGAAATTCAATATGACGAAGATTCAAAAGACTATTTCTTAAGCGAAGACTGGGAAGAAGAAACTCAAGTTCGAGACTTCATTGAAGAATATGAAGATGCTTCTTTTTGGGAAGAACTAACCTTCAGACTTGCAGACCGTGATATAGATAGAAAAATGAACGGCAAAGCACCTAAGAATTTTGAAGAACATGTTGCAATGTTCACTAGAATTCAAACTAAGTATGAAGAAGAATTTGAAAAAAATAGTCTTGAAAATTTAGAATTAGTAGCAAAAGCAAAGCCAGCAAAAAAAGAAGTAAAAACTTCTACCAAAAAAGCTGCTCCAGCTAAGAAAGCTACAGCAAATAAAAAGCCAGCAGAAAAAAAGACTGCCAAGGCTGCTCCAGCTAAGAAAGCTACAGCAAATAAAAAGCCAGCAGAAAAAAAGACTGCCAAGGCTGCTCCAGCTAAGAAAGCAAGCGTAAAAAAAGCTAAATAAAAAACGGATAAAAAATAATACCCCCTAAAGCTTTGCTTTTGGGGGTATTACTTTTTTTTTTACAATTATTATGATTCGAGAATTTTATCAGCTATTGATGAGAAAATTTTACCCGTTTCTGATTCACAATTAGTAAAAGCAAAAACTTCTCCCTTATCACAAGATTGACCAATAGCAGGTTCTATAGGTATTTTTCCTAAGAATTGAACATTAAATTCTTTTGCCATTTTTTCGCCACCACCGGTATTAAATATCGGAGTTATTGTTTTACAGCAAGGGCACACAAAGCCGCTCATATTTTCGATAATACCTTCAACTTTAACATTCAAAAGCTTACAGAAATTAAGTGATTTACGAACATCAGCAGCAGAAACTTCTTGAGGAGTAGTTACAATAACAGCAGATGATTTCCCTGTAATAGTCTGGAAAACACTCAATGGCTCATCGCCAGTTCCTGGAGGAGCGTCTACTACTAAATAATCTAATTCTCCCCAATCCACATCATTAATAAACTGATTTATAGCACCTATTTTCAAAGGTCCACGCCACACAATGGCATCATCAGGATTTTCTAACAATAATCCAACGGAAACAACTTTTATACCTGCTTTTTCGACTGGGAACAGCTTTTCTCCATTAGACATTAGACGTTCATTCTGCAAATGAAGCATAGTTGGAATACTAGGACCATGGATATCAACATCAAGAAGCCCTACCCTCTTGCCTTTCAAAGCTAGAGATACAGCTAGATTTACAGAGATTGTGCTCTTACCCACACCGCCTTTGCCAGACATTACAACTAATGTATGTTTAAGAAACTTGCTATTATCTGGTTTTTGTGGTTCGTTTTTACTTTTACAATTTGCCGAACTTGAACAGCTTGAGCAATTATGGGAACATTCGGAGTTACTCATTGCTTTTCCTTTCAAAAATACAATCGAAAAAAAATTTACTCGATAGTTATTCTGCCCTGTGGTTTTTCGTAACCGCTTAAATCACCATTTAGATATTGAAAATAATCCACATAGGCTTTTGTAACAGAAATAACACCATCTTCTAATAATTTATGATTAGCAAAATTATTTATTCCATCGCCACTTTCTTTAATTAAATAGTCAGTAGAAACTAAGATATAATTTTTATTTACATCTATAGGAACATATTCACCATTTTCTTTAATCATTACATTTTTTACACGACGTTTGCCGTTTACTTTTACATACATACCGTTATCATCGACGATAACAAAAGATGGGTCACTAGTATCTATGGTGCATTTCAAACCAGAAACTTGGAAGAATCCGCCAAATTCTCCAACAGACCATTTCCCGTCTACAGTAACAATATTTAAAGTTTTTCTATAGCTCATTTCTAAAGCATCAAGTATTTCTTGTCCTGTTACGGTAGTTTTACAAATCATATTATTAAAACCATTTACATCTCTTAGATCGCCAACTTTTATTGGACCCTTTTTTATGTCAGCTCTGATAGAACCACCGTTAAACAAACAGACATCGCCTTTTGTAGCATGAAGCAAAGCATCTGTGCACCAATCACCTATATTTGTTTCTCTGTTTCTAACAAGTCTTACATATTTTTCATCATAAACGGAAAGATGAGAAGTTGAGGTTCCGATAACTCTTTGTAACTCAGTATTATAAGTTGCTCTAATACTAGCTACATATTCATCTAATTCTTTAACTTTATCGTTGTAATTACTAATCAGTTCAGATGAAATACCCGTTGGAGATATAGTAACTTTGCCTATATTTCTTAACTTTTCTCCACAAGAAGTTAAAACAACATCTTTCCCAGCCTTATTTTTAATTAACCTATTAGGAATAACACTATGAGAATGCCCATCTAATACGATATCTATACCTGTAGTATTTGCAATCATATTAGTGGAAGTATATGGTTCATATCCTGAGCCTGTTCCTAAATGTGCAACCACAACAACATAGTTTACACCTTGACTCAAGCAGGAATTAACAGAAGTTTGAACTGTTTGAAATAAATCTTTCCCGTGGTTATGGCTTTTAAAATCATAAACAAATTTGCCATTTTCCTGGAAATAAATTGGGGTAGAAGAATTTGTCGAATCAGGAGTTGTAACACCTACAAAACCTACTTTTATATCACCAAAAGTCAAAATAGAATAAGAAGCGGTTTGAGCTAAAGCGTTTTCACCACTTCCACTATAAGTAATATTAGAATTCAGATATTTTGCATTTGAACGGCTAATTATTGTTTTAACTGCATCCATACCGTAATCAAACTCATGATTACCTAATACAGCAAAATCATAGCCAACTTTGTTCATTATATCTATAATAAACTCGCCTTTAGCTATGGTACCAATGTATTCGCCTTGAATAGCGTCACCACAATCTATTAGAATTACATTATTATTACTAGATTTAAGCTGTTTTTTATATGCCGCCAAGCCTGAATAGCCTATATTCTGGTCAACGTAACAATGAACATCACTAGTAAAAAGGATTATTATATCGTTAGAAAGGCTTGATTGTTTTTTCCCACAATAAAAATCATATAAAGAGAAAATAATAATAAAAAATATTATACATAAAATTATTATGGAATTTAAATTGAGCTTCTTCATAACTCTTATTCTATCTTTACTCGAAACAAAATGAACAATAAAAGAGCTTCTTGGAGAATAAAGAAGCTCTTTTTATTATCTAAAATCAGCCTTCAGCAAAGTTTTCAGGGGTTTGACCAGAGAAAACACCTTTATATTTTCCAGATTGTTCACATCTTTGGAAAATAAACTGACATACTGGAGTACCAGGAATCAAATTTAACGGAATTGGACCGAAATTTGATATTTCTAGAACCTGATGATTACTGATACCAGGTTGCATAAAAGAAGCTGAAATATGAACAAGAAGACCTACTCTAGCAAATCTACTTCTTCCTTCAAGCCAACCACAAATACCATCACCAAGAGTTATTTTTTCTTGAGTAATACCTAAAACAGTCTGACCTGGCTGAATTGTAAGCATTTCACCTTCTGGAACCAAAAAGCCTTTGGTAGCTGCTTTAAAATCCATATTAGCAGTGAGGTTAAGAATGTTGGGAAGATGAACAAATACACGAAATGCATTTGATAAATGTAAGTCAACACTTGCAGGACCTAACATTTTTTCGTTATAAGGTTCAATTTTAATTGTTCCTTTTTCAATTTCTTTAAGAATTGCTTCTTTACCAAGAATTCCCATCTAATTTATACTCCTATTATAGTTACATATGAGATTTTTATTATAACATGCTTTTCTTTGTTTGTGTATAGAGTTTATTTAGTTCCACATGGTTTTACCAGGAATATAAGATTCTAATCTATCTTCGTATTCATCGTCCATTGGGCTGAAAAAGTCTAAACCTGTTCTTCTTTCTATCTCATCAACCGATGTAAGAAAATCATTTAAAATTTCTTTTCCTGAGACAGATTGTGGAACAATAAAAGGTAAAACTCTGACTCGCCCTTTATCTTCATCAATTAATATTTTATAGAAAGAATCAGGAATTTCAATTTGATTACTTAACAATTCAACGTGCTGATCAAAAATTGGTCCTGTTATTATCCAGATGCCACCGAATTTATTTGCATAACCTTCTTCCAAACGCTCTAAACGTTCCCAGACTTTTCTGTTTAAATTAGGAGTTTGAGGACTAATATTAGACATTAAAAAGGTTTCCATTTGCCCTTTTTTCCCATATCTAGCAGCAATAGCAGAATTTGGGCACAAATGTCCCCTATCATAGCCTGTTTTCGAATAAAGATTTGAATGAACCCTGGATTTAGTTCTAAAATCAGGCAAAAACTTTCCAGGTCTTGAAAGTTTATTTTGCCCCTTGTGAGCATCTAATCTATAAGCAACCCAAATTGGATTTTTACTTTTTTCGCTATATCCAGAAAAATAACAAGAATTTTCTAGAACAAGTAAATTAAAAATTGTTACTGGTTGTCCACCATATACCAAGTTCTTAAAACGATTTGTTGCTTCTCTTAAGCCTGGGTTAATTGGTTGCCATTCCCTATCTGGCGATACAAATTTATTAGGGAAATTATTAGGCTTAGGTGGTTCTTTTTTTTCAGCTTTATTAAAAGAACTTTTATTGAAATTAGTTTTATTGCTGTCAGAGTGAGTTTTAAAACTTTTCTTTTGTTGCGGGAGAAATTTTTTTTCAGAAGCAGAGACTGATTCTGTTACTTTTATTTTTTCAGGCTCTTCGGTAGCGGTTAGATAAATGGGTTTATTAGTTTTATTTTCAGGAGAATTAGAATTTTTAATTTTCCTAACAAAAAGAAAAATTATTAAACCGCAGATAATCAGGAAAACAACAAAGATACCTATAGCAAGAGCTGGAGAACTTTCTTTTTTCTTAGCTTTTACTTGATTAGGCTTTTTATAATTATTTTTAGGAAAAGATTTTGAACCTTGATTTAAAGCTGGTTTAGGTAATAGCTTTAAATTACCAACTTTATTTTTATTATCTGGCATTATGAAAAAAACTTACTTATGATCTTTGCAATTTGTTACTTTTCTAATAACGTCGCAAAGTTCGTCAGCAGTAAGTTTATGGAATCTTTGCATATCTTCTAATGTTCGAGCAGATTGAGCATAATGCCGACAACCAACCCTGACAGGATTTTTAAACCCTAATGAAGCAATAAAGCCGCCAAGACCGGTTTCCCTTCGATGGTCTTCAAAACAAAAGACATATTTATATCTTGCTATAGCATTTTTAAGGAATTTCTTTTCATCATCATAACGTAAGACAGGAATAACATCTAAAGCTATATTTTCATCATAAAGCTTGTCAATAGCGTCAAGAGCAAGACTTAACATATGTGGACCACTTGTAAAAACGATACAACGGTTTTCTTTATCTTCGAGTTCTGACTTATAAATACCAACGTTATCAAAGCAATAAGGAATATCGAAATTTTCATCACAGGGGGTACGATGAAGTCTAATAAATGTGGGTTTAGACTGACCAGTTTCAGAAAATTCCTTTTTCATGCGACTAATAGTTGCTTCTAACATTTGACTTGTTGTTTCTTCATCAACAGGTTCAAGAATTTCTATATCACCTAGACTTCGCATCAAACCAATATCAGTAATAGACTGATGACTTTTTCCATCTGTAAAATAATCTATACCAGAATAATGACCAGCAAAAATAACAGGCAACTTTTCAGTTACGATAGAAAAGATTTGGTCTATACTTCTTTTATAAAAAGAAGAATAAGTATTTACAACAGGTATTCGACCAGATAATGCCAACCCCGCAGCCATAGAACACATATCTTGTTCGCTTATTCCAACCTCTATATAGCGATTTGAAAAAGCCAAAGCTACTTCAGAAAGTTTGCAAGATTTTTCTAAATCTGCATCTAGTACATAAATATTTTCATCATTGCTACCTAATCTTAACAGAGCATCAGCAAAAGCCTGCCCTGTAGATTTAATATCAGAAACAGCGGCTTTATTATTTGATTCAAATGGAGATAAAGCCTCTTTATAAATCTTGAACTGGTTAAATAAAATTTCGCTATTAACTATAGAAACCAGTTCTTCAAGCATTTGTAAATATTGCTCATCGGTTGGAATCTTCCCATGCCATACACCTGTTCTTGGAGGGGTATTGCGTTGCATTGTTGTGAGAGTTGTTCCATACCCCTTTAAAGTAGAGGCTATAATAATAGAAGGAGAAACATCATTAAGAGTAGCGTCAATAGCCTCACATATTTGTTCAGGATAATGACCATTTATTTCTCTAACTTTTAAGCCTATACCTTCAAAAACCATAGCCCAGTTTCTAGCATCTTTAATATCAGCGGTACTGCTGTCTGATTGCAAGAAATTACGGTCAATAATGGGAACTAAATAACCAGGATTAAGTTTTCTGTATGATAAAAGGGATTCAAAAAGCTGTCCTTCTTGAAGCTCACCATCACCAATAATTACAAATACAGGGTCTTTGCGGCCACTGTCCCTATTGCTAATTGCTGTTCCTAAAGCTTTTGAAAGCCCCATTCCTAAAGAACCACTGTCGGAATCAACTCCTTCAGTAGTTCTATCGCAATGTGCAGGTAAGCCATAAAGTTTTTTATAAGTATCTAGGTTATCTATAGGGAATGTTCCTAAACCAGCTAATATAGCATATTGAGCCATTGCTGCGTGACCTTTAGAGAGGAAAACAGAACCCCTTAAGCTAGAGGGAGTCAATGGATCAGAGATATATCTGTGATATATGCAGGTAAGTAATTCCATAGCAGAAAAAGAAGCTCCCAACCAACCATGGTTAGCAGCTTTTAATCCCGCCAAGCAATTAATTCTATGGAGATTAGCAATAGTAGATAATTTATCTATTTCATTTCCAAAAGATTTTATAAATTCGCTAGTTACTTTAAAGGTATTCATGGCTAATTAATTATTTCAATCTGGAATGTATCTAACAGCTTGATTTGATCTAACAGAGTTTTCTTTATTCCTTTTCAATAAATTAATTAATTCATTTCTCAAAAAAGAAATTGGATATTTTGTTCCAGCACCAGCTTCAACACGTTTAATTATTTCATCGTAATCAGGTAAATATTCAACATTACACTGTATTTTAAGATTCTTTTCTTTTATCTGTTCTTTTGTTACTGGAAGAACGAAATCTATGTGAGCATTTTTTCTTTCACTGATTTCTTTAAACTCTGCTACAGAAGGAACAGGTTTTAATTCGTCTTCTCCAACTACTTTAGCAGTAAGTTTTACATCTTCAGCTTTTCCTATTAAAGACTTAACTAAAAATCTAAAAGTAGTAGTATTTTTAGTGGAGGAATTAATAGTTAGATTTTTACCAATTGAATCAGGTGGCATATATGTTTTTTCATCTTTAAAGGTTTCAGCAGCCAAAGGTAAAGATATAGCACAAGCTAACACTAATGGAATAGCACGTAAAATATTCATATTATCCTCCATGGATTATATTATACAAAACAATTATACAGTAATTATATATTACATTTCAACTAGCAGGGCAAACCCTGCTTAGCTTTCAACTTTCAACTTTCAGCTTTCAGTTTTTATTTATGAGTAAGTATATAGCGACCGTCCCAGCCTTCTGGCGGTGGATTGATCTTATATTCGTTACAGCGTGTGATATAAGTCTTTGACGGACCATCATTGGGGTCAAGTTTTAGAACTTCTTCAAATGTTGCTATAGCTTCATCCCATTTACGTTCAAGATGTAACTGAATGGCTTTATCATAAAGCTCAGTCTTTTCAAACCAGCCTTCAGGCTCATCACCAATCTTACATACAAGCTCATGAACCTTAACAGGTTCCTTTTTCCCCTTAACAGCCAAAAAGTCTAAGAATCTGCCTCGAACCGCATGTTTTACACGTTGATATGTATTGTCGCTAACCATCATCATTGTGCCATATTCCTTGTTTGCACCTTCGAGACGAGAAGCAAGGTTTACACCGTCACCCATACAGGTGAAGTTCATCTGAGCCTTCTGGGAACCCATGTAACCAACGACAACGTCTTGTGTATTAATACCACATCTTGCAGCAACCTTTGGGAAACCTCGTCTAGCCCAATCTACCTGAAGTTCCTTAATCTTTTTCTGCATGGCAATTGCACAAAGAACAGCTCTAACAGCATGATCTTCCTGCTTTCTTGGGAAATTCCAAAAGGCCATAACTGCGTCACCTATGAATTTATCAAGTGTTCCACCATATTCAAATAAAAGGTCGGTCATTGCCCCCAAGTATTCGTTAAGCAAAATAACCAAATCTTCTGGTGAAAGTCCTTCAGAAATAGTTGTAAAGCCCGCTACGTCTGAGAAGAAAATAGTCAGTTCGGTCTTTGTTCCACCTGGTCTTACCAAATCAGGATTATCAAGCATATATTGAACAACGTCAGCAGAAACGAATCTCGAGAACATGGCTTTGGTTGTATTTGCTTTTGTTCGTTGTTTTAGGTAGTTAATCAATGTGTTTGCTACCCAAATTAAAAATATAGAAGTTATTAATGGAGCCAAATTTACTACCTGTCCGAAAAAGTGATAAGATAAAAAACTAAAGAGAAAAGTAACAAAAACTATAAATAATGCAATAACCGTTCCTGCAACTGGCAAAACCATTTCTAACGCCAAAGCAGTAAAAACAGAACATATTATTAAACTTATAACTGTTATATTAAAATTTGATTTTTTTATAAAGTTTCTGTTAAGTATATTCATGATTATATTAGCCTGAATTTCTATTCCCATAAGTGGTTCATTAATAATTTGGAGACCAGTTGGGTAAGATACAGGGGAATAATAATAATCATGGTCTTCTTCATCAAAAGGTCCTAGAATATAAACTCTTTCGCCTTTATTTTCTGTTCTCTTACCTAAAGTTCTTCTATGAGCAAAATTAGGATCCAATTTTGTACTCTCTGGGTTTTTCTTTATATATTCTTTTAAGGTATTATCATCTAAAGCTTCATAATAAGAAACAGAATTTATAGCAGGAGCATTAAATCTTCCTTTTCTTGTGGAACCAGAATAGTTAATATATAACAAACCTGCATCAGTTAATGGAATTTCTAAATCTTTTATTTTTAATAGACCATTAAACTTTCCATTACAAAAGTCTTCTCTTATTTCTTCAAAAACTTTTTTCTGAACTTCTACGTATGGAGGTTCAGCATTAGCTAGTTTCTTTTTTATTTCTCCAATCTCTATTTCTGTTTCTATCTTCTCTTGTAATTTTTCTTTTTCAACTAACTCATTTTTTAATGATATTAATTTTTTAGGTAAAACATATTTATTGTCATAATCCATTTTTTCAAGAGCTATTTTTAAAGCAAAAGAAGGTTTTAAAGTCTGTGTAGCAATAATATTATGCTTTTCATCATAAACATTTTCATCAACTTTTATAATTATAGGGGCTTCTGTAACATAAGATTTGACACCTTGAGCCATATCAATCATTGCATAATCTACATATTCTTTGTTTTCAAGAAAGCAATCCATAGGTTTTGAAAAGACATCTTCAACGTAACTTTTGTTTTCACTATTATTAGAAAGGGTGCTTTCACCACCAGGAGAATTATCCTGTGAGTTATTATTTTTATTAGAATATTTTATTAATTGCGTAAAAAATTCTTCATCTCTGGCACCTTCATCTTCTATTGTTTCTGTGTTTCTATTTGCAGCTAACACAACTTTACTCTTCACATTTTTTAAAGCATTATATAACTCTTTGTCTGATTCTTTTTCCTTCTCTCCTATAAACACGTAGTCACAACCAATTACAGAGGCTGGTTCTACCCAAAAAGAAGAATCTTTAGCATAAGTTTTAAGTTTTATAGAAAGTGAAAACAAGTTTTTTTCTGTTCCTGCATAATTATCGCTTTTCTTTGGAGATGGGAATAGATTAAATTCATAAACTATTTCTGCATATTGAAGATTATTTAATAAATTCTGCCATCTAATAAGAATTTCCTCTATGCTTTGATAGTTTTGTTTGTTTACTTTAATGTCTTTTTTATTTTTTTCAACATCATCATTATTGTCATTTAAATCCAACAAGTTTTCTATTTCTTCTCTTATCTCTTTAGAGCTCCAATCTACGCAAAGAGTTGGCAAAACTAAATATTTACTTCCACCTGCAAGAACTTTGAATATATTTATGCCACAGGGTTTCCAAGTATTTCCTGTCACCTTAATAAAAGAAGTGAAACCTGATTTATCCTTATTTTCAGGTTTTTTAAAATATTCGATAACTTGTTTTGAATTCCATTTCCATTTATCTTGGTCAAAGTAATCAATTCTTTTACTATTTTTATTTTCACTTTCATCTATTAAATTAGTCCATTCGTCCCAAGAAGTAGTGATCGGTCTTTGATTACGTATTCTTTCATATAAACCTATTTTTAAAGATAATAACTCAAAGGTTCTAGAACGACTTTTAAATGGTGATTCTCTTTTTTGTCTCTGACCTAAAAAATTAAAAAATGAAGCATGAATATGTCTATTATTAGGTTCAATATTAAGCAAAGATCTCGTAGTCTTATCTTTTTTTACAACTGTTACTAACTTAGAATCTTTAGGCACCTTATAACCTATATGATATATCAAAGCTTGAATATATCTTTCAAACTCCAAAAAACCTTGATTAATTTCTATCATAAAAACAATTATTATTACCAAAAATCCAATCATTAAGCTTAGAGTAAAGTTTCTATCTTTTCTAAAAAAGAATTTAGAAAATTTACTTTTTATATTAGACATTTTAGAAAAAATACTCATTTATTGTACCTACTACTTCTATAAACTCTATAATCCATTTCAGGGAAAATATTATCTCTTCTTTCTACTTCTTGTAGCCAAAATTCATCTATTTTCCCCTTATTAATATCTTCAAACAATTTTGTAAAACGATAAACGTGATCTTTAACCCTTTTCTTAGCGTATTCCACTGTTGTATTCATTTTCATAATAAATGCCCAATCCGAGGACTGTAAAAGCATTAATTCCCTTGCGGCTTGGTTTAAAGCCTTTTTCAACAAACCATCTGCTTCAGAATAAGTATCAGCAAGCTTAATCATTCGTTCAGCCGCTTTATGCATATGTGGATAAATCCAAGCGTTTGTTTCATTAAGCCATACTTCGCTATAACCATTTGCTCCCCAGGTAGAATCAGATGGAGTAGCTTCCTGTATTCCTGGATAATAATCAATATAATCAGATGGAGTAACTAGATTAGCATATTTACTTTCTAAGGCTGTTTTTTTCAAAACATAATAAATAAAATCTGGTCCTT
>CAMJNS010000088.1 GCA_946407375.1 uncultured bacterium | reverse complement strand
TTCTTTCTGTAATAGGTAAATACGTTGCTCAGAGTGGTTTGAAACTCTAATTAGAAAAAAATAAAACAGATAATCTTTAGAATTATCTGTTTTATTTTTTTAGATATATATTTTTTATTTTCTAGATGAGGCTTTGGCTAACTCTCTATTAAAGTCTTCTTCTGTTTTAGCCAATTGTTCGGTTACATAATTATCGTCAACAACGATACTTTTTAGTTTGTCTTCACGTAACCCAAACATATCATTTCTTAAAATTCTTTCAAATACAGCTCTTAAACCACGAGCACCTGTTTTCTTTTCTAAAGCAACATCCACGACTTTTTCTAAACCAGAATCTTTAAAAATTAGTTCACAACCGTCCATTTCACATAGTTTAGAATATTGTCGTACAATTGCATTTTTAGGTTCTTTAAGAATTCTCAAATAATCTTCTTTTCCCAATCCATTTAAAGCAACCTTTATTGGCAAACGACCTATAAATTCAGGAATAAAACCGTATTCCATCAAGTCTTCTGCTTCAACCTTATGGAAATAAGAATAATCGGCATTATTTTTAGATTGTGGGTCGTGGTTGAAACCAATAAGAGAACCATCTTTACATCGTTTTTCTATTATTTTTTCTAAGCCAACAAAAGCACCACCACAAATAAACAGGATATGTCGAGTATCCATTTTAACTACTTGCTGAGAAGTTGGATTTTTACGACCACCAGCCAAGGGTACATTAGCAACAGTTCCTTCTATCATTTTTAAAAGAGACTGTTGTACACCTTCGCCCGAGACGTCTCTAGAAATAGATACGTTGTTAGATGTTTTTGTTTTCTTATCTATTTCATCAAGATAAACTATGCCTTTTTGAGCTTCTTCAACTTCATAGTTAGCGTTTATTAATAATGAAAGCAAAACATTTTCAACATCATCACCGACATAACCGGCTTCTGTGAAACTAGTACAATCTCCTATAGCAAAAGGTACCTGTAATATTTTTGAAAGAGTTCTTGCGATAAGAGTCTTACCACTGCCTGTTGGACCTAGTAAAAGAATATTTGATTTTTCAAACTCAACATCTGTTTCATTTATTAGGGAAAGAATCTTGTAATGGTTGTACACAGCTAGAGATATTACTTTTTTTGCTGTTTCTTGCCCAATAACATATTCAGAAAGAGCATCATATATTTTTTTAGGCGTAAATTCATTTACTATCTTATGAAGATTAACTTTTCCTGGAGTATCTTCTTCTTTTGCATAGCCTCTTTCGCTAACATCTTTTCTTTTAAATATATCCATTGCAGTGCTGACACAACTTTTACAAAGCAACATACCTTCCGTATTTCTAACAAAATCTCCGCCTTTACGAAGGTCTTTACCGCAAAAGAAACAATAGGTCATTATTATATCTCCAGAAATTTAGCTTTTTTATGTACAGCTTATTTATGCTGTTGATTTTATCGCATTTTTGGCAATTATTAAAGTTTTTTATAATAGCATAAAAAAAAGCACCAATTTTATTTGGTGCTTTTGATACGCCCCCAATGGGATTCGAACCCATGTCGCAGCCTTGAAAGGGCTGTGTCCTAGGCCACTAGACGATGGGGGCAAATAAGAGCCGATCTTTAGTTTGAGCCAATCTTTGTTTTGAGCCGAACTAAATTGAGCCGTTCTTTTTGAGCCTAACTTATCTTCTAATCTATGAATAGAAGACTATCAACGCCCCCAATGGGATTCGAACCCATGTCGCAGCCTTGAAAGGGCTGTGTCCTAGGCCACTAGACGATGGGGGCTAGGTCTTTACTTCAATGGGCCCAGTAGGACTTGAACCTACGACCGATCGGTTATGAGCCGATAGCTCTAACCAACTGAGCTATGGGCCCTCGAAGTGATTGCTATAATAGCATAACGAATTAAATAATGCAAGTACTTTTTTAGAAAGACAGGGAAAACGTATTAAATTTTATAAAAAGACATAAATGTCTGTAATAATCATTCTTTTTTAATTATATTACATTGCTTTTTATTAACAACTACAATAATTACAAAAATAATAACTAAAATTCTGTTGTGCCGTTACATTCTAGGTAACTAGTGCAGCCCAAAATTCTTTACCAGCATAACTGCTAAACTAACTTATAAATTAAAGCAAAGAATATTATACCAGTTAATAGTATATGAATAATAAAAGTAATAGGCTCGAATAGTATTCTGTGAGTATTTTCTCCATCTTTTCTCATGGAATACTTATGTACAACCATTAAGCCAAAGCCAAATTCAATCATGCATTCACCCCCAGGCATCTTATATGACCATTTTAGATAATTTGATTCTTTATAATTCTTATAGTTTATGTACATAAGAATTAGGTTAATTACCAATGATATTGCTAGAGATATTATTATTTTCATAACCTTATAAAGAGGTAAGAGATGAGAGATAAGAGATAAGAGGATTGTTTTAGCTAGCGATAGTCTCTACTAATACCGTCATCGCAAGCATACGAAGTATGCGTGGCGATCCAGTTCTTTAGAGAGAAAGAGACAATAGATTAAATAATTGATTGTATTCAATCTAAAGATACTTTTGCTCCTTAATTCTGTTTAACATTAGTCAAGCGCACTAATTGTATCTTCGATACTATAAAATAATAATTACAAAAAAAAAGCTCTAGATAATATTTATCTAGAGCTTTTGCTTAATCATTATTCCATGTAGAATTCTTTCAGTTTCTTTGAGCGGCTGGGGTGTCTTAGTTTCCTAAGAGCCTTAGCTTCAATCTGACGAATTCTTTCACGAGTAACACCGAATTTCTGACCGACTTCTTCCAACGTTCGTTGCCAGCCATCTTCTAAACCGAATCTATATTTAATGACTCTAGATTCACGTTCAGTCAAAGTAGCAAGAACTTTGTTAATCTGTTCTTTTAAGATAAGATTAAAAGCCGTTTCAGCTGGTGGCAATGCAGATTTATCTTCTACGAAATCACCAAGGTGAGAATCTTCTTCACCATTAATAGGTGTTTCAAGAGAGATAGGATCCATCGCTGTCTTCATTATATTCTTGACTTTTTCAATAGGCAAACCAACTTCGGCTGCTAATTCTTCAACTGCTGGATCTCTTCCAAGCTTTTGAACAAGTTTTCTAGAAGCTTTACGTAACTTGTTAATGGTTTCAACCATGTGTACAGGTATACGTATTGTTCTTGCCTGATCGGCTATAGCTCTTGTAATAGCTTGGCGTATCCACCAAATAGCATAAGTTGAAAATTTATAACCTTTGCGGTATTTAAATTTTTCAACTGCTCTAATAAGCCCTTGATTACCTTCTTGAATAAGATCCAAGAATAACAAACCACGTTTTGTATATTTCTTTGCAACAGAAACAACGAGTCTGAGATTTGCTTCGATAAGCTTTCGTTGAGCATCTTGGTCACCGTGTTCAATACGCTTTGCCAAGGTAACTTCTTCCTGCATTGTAAGAAGACGAATTTTGCCTATTTCTCTGAGATAGACACGTACAGAATCGTCTACGTCTTCAAAATCAGCCTGCTGTTTTTCTTCTTCTTCTTTCTTTTCTTCAACAACAGGAAGTTTCTTATCTATGACAGCTTCATCATCATCAACTAGTTCAACGTTTTTATCCATTAACTCATTGATGACTTCTTCAAACATTTCTGTAGATAAGCCATCCGGCAAGACTTTATTAATGTCTTGATAGGATAAATAACCTTGAGTAGTCCCCTTTTCTATTAATTCAGCTCGAATATCTTCGAGACTGCGAGGTTCGTTTTTAGTTGCAACTTTTTTGGCTGCTGCCTGTTCTGTTGTCATAATGCTCCCTCATCAGTGTGAATTAATCAGCACGTCAAATTGTCTCTTAACTTCTAACTGTTCCATGCTGATTTGCGCTATAGCAGTGTCATCACCGCTACTTTCCGCATCACGTATTCGCTTTTGCAACAACTTCAATTTCTTTTCCAGTCTTCTTCTAATCAATCCTTGTATACATTCCTTGAGAGGCACCTCTGGTTTATCTTCTAATGTGGTTACAAGCTCACTTAGACGAGAAACCAGTTTTTCATTGTCAAGCATTGCTAATATTTCTGCTGGCTTAAGGGTTCCACCCGCTGCATCTTGATACATACAGATTGCTTCATAAATTGCACGCAATTGAGAATCTGTGAAATCATCAGCTGTTAGCACGTTCTTGACCATGTCAATTTCTTCAGGTTGCTCAAGCAGATATTTTATTATCCATTCTTGTCTTTGTATTTCTGCGTTAAGCTCTGGAGAAACTGTATTATTTGCTTTCTTAGATAATTCACTCCCTTCAACTCTCTTGCTTTCGAATTCCTTTTCTAGGACGTTTGGTTCGATATCTAGAAGTCTAGAAAGCTTGCGAATAACTTCGCTTTTTGCTATAGGACTTTGAATTTCTTGAACCAGTTCTTTAAACTCCTGAATCAGTTTTTCTTTAACAGGAATTTCGAAAGGAGGTTTCATTCCGCGAGTTCGTTTATTCACTAAGAAAGTATATATATCTTCTGCTTTTTCAAGCATTTTTTTAAAATTTTCGACCCCTTCACCTTTTATATATTCATCGGGGTCTTTGTACAATTCTGGGTGGTCCCAAACAACTACTCTAGCATTTATTGGGGAATCTTTCTGTATAGATATTGCTCTAATAGTTGCTTTTTGACCTGCTTCATCAGCATCATAGCAAAAATATAAATTTAAATCTTTTGTTTTGCTATTTCTTGCTAATAATTGAATCTGTTCGGTTCCGATTGCAGTACCTAATGAAGCAACTGCATTGGTAATTCCGCTTTGCCAAAGGCTAATAACATCCATATAACCTTCGACTACTATTGCTGAATTTTGTCTTCTTATTGTAGGTAGAGCTTCTCTGAAATTGAAAAGCATTTTTCGTTTATTAAAGGTTTCGCTTTCAGAACTATTTAAATATTTTGGTTCTTGTTCGGCAGAAAAAACTCTTCCACCAAAACCTGCTACGCGACCATGAATATCTAGAATAGGTATCATCAATCTATTGCGGAAAGTATCATAACAACCATTTCCGTTATCACGTTTCTTAACTAAATCTACTTTTTCCATAGCTGAAAGAAGCTTGTACTCTCTGCCTATGCTGTTAGTTAAATAACCCCAAGAATCTGGAGCGTAACCGATACGGAATTTTTTGATTGTATCTGCTTTTATTTCACGTTTTTCTAGATAATCTCTGGCAATTTTGCCTTCTTCTGTGTACAATGCTTTTTCATACAAAGAAGCTGCTTCATCTAAGACTTTATACAAATCTTCACGTTTTTCAGCTTCAGGGTCATAATCTTTGGGTATTTCTATTCCATTTTTAGCTGCTAAAAATTTTACAACTTCAGGGAAAGTCAGATGTTCTATATCCATTAAAAATCCAAAAACATCTCCGCCCTTCCCACAGCCAAAACAGTGATAAATCTGTTTGTCGGGGTTAACAATAAAACTTGGTGTTTTTTCTTTATGGAATGGGCATAAGGCTTTATATGTGCGACCTGATGAATTAATTAGGTGTACATATTCGCCAATAACTGAAATAATGTCTGTTCTCTCGCGAATCAGACTGATAGTATCGCTAGATATGTAGCCCAAAGCAAACCCCTTAAATTACAAGAACCGTACATTCCTATTCGGAAAATTATAGTATAAAGAAATAAAAACAAAGTGTCAAGGGGGGGGGATTTAGAATTAGGAATTAGTGTAATTAGGAATTAGGAATGAAGAATTATGAGCACAGGATGTGCAAAGTGTAAGCAAGCACTAGGATAGCAAGCAAGTTGCAGGAATTAGAAGTTAAGTGTAAGGAATTGTAAAGATGAAAGGTATTAGATAAATCTTGCTTTTATTATTTACAAAATGTAAAATTTTAATTACCGTTATTTCCTTTAAGGATTATAAATATGTCTGACCAAACCAATTACATTTACAAAACCATAGTAGCAGATATGTCTGAAGGCCTTATGGTTATAGGTTTCGATGGAGTAATTACCCATTTAAATGTTGCTGCTACAAATATTCTTAATAAAACATCAGACGAACTTATTGGAAAAAAGTTTGCAAAATGCTTTTTTGGCTTAGAAGAAAATGACCAATTTAATCAAGCCATAATAGATGCTATATACGATAAAACTCAATCACATAAAAATTTTGTTCAATATTTTGACGGTAAAGAACATAAACAATTAAATCTAACTACTTCATTTTTACACAATAATGGAGAAAAAGTTGGGATTGTAGTTGTTTTAAATGACATTAGTGAATTAGTTGAACTTCGTGATGCCGTAAAAGCAATGGAAAGAATAAAGAAGTTAAATATCCAGCTAGCAATACGCAATAAGCTTCTAAACACTACATTTGGTCGTTATTTATCAGATGATATAGTAAAAGAACTTCTTGACACACCAGGCGGACTTAAACTAGGCGGGAAGAAACGTAGCATTACAGTAGTAATGAGTGATTTAAGAGGTTTTACTCAACTAAGTGAAAGCCTAGAACCAACCAAACTAATAGATATGCTCAATCATTATTTGACAATAATGGGAGAAATAATATCAGAATACAAAGGTACCATCATAGAATTTTTAGGAGATGGTATTTTAATTATATTTGGAGCTCCGTTAGAAGAAAAGGAGCATGCCTTAAATGCTGTTTGTGCTGCAATAAAGATGCAAATTGCAATGAAAGAAGTTAACGACTGGAATAAAAAGAAGGGTTATCCTATTCTAAAAATGGGAATAGGAATAAACACTGGAAATACAATTGTTGGCAACATAGGTTCTGAAAAGCACACAAGATATGGAGTCATAGGAAAGCATGTTAATCTCTGTGGTAGAATAGAAAGTTATACCGTTGGAGGGCAAATATTAATATCTCCTTCTACCAAATCTCAAATAAAAGAGCCACTAGAAATAGTCAATCAGTTTGACGTATTACCAAAAGGGGTTAATACACCAGTTACTCTATTTGATATTAAAGGTATCGGAGGAAATCGTAATCTACATATTAATTCGGATGAGATTTCTGTTGAACCCATTCCAAAAATTAAAATTGAATATTACGAAATAAAGGATAAACACGTTTGTCTAACTCCCTATAATGGTTGTATAGTAGCAGCTTCAGAAACAAACGCTATTATTGAAACAGAGATAGAACTGTTACCCTTTGCTAACTTAGAAATTAGTGGGAAACCAAGCGTCTTTTGCAAGGTAATGAATAAAAGACCTGAAGGCTATTTTGTTACTTTTACTACTGATCCAACAAAACTATTAGCAAAAGCACTAAAAAAACAGAAAAACAAATGAAGAAAATCAATATTTGTTTTATTTTTATATATTTTTTTTCTATTATTTCAATAGCATATACTCTTTTCTCAATAAGGTCTATCTATGAATATAACTATTATAATTCAAAAATTTCAAAGGCTTCGTTATCTCTAAGCCAATTAAAAAGAGAATCAAATGAAATATATGCTATTCAGAAAGAATTAAATAAATTTTATACTCTACTCTCTGAAAAAAAGTTTGATACAAAAGAATTAGAAAAACAATATTATGACTTCAATCAAACTGGTTACAATTTCATAAAGTTAAGATTTTTTGACAAAAAAAATAATATTATAAATTTAAGTAACTATAACAATGACGACATTATAAATGGGGCTATGCAAAGGCTTTATCAGGCATTAGCAACTTATAAGCAAAACAATGACAATAACAATTTAAAAAGATACCGTTCTTTATTTGAAACTCTTTTAGGAGCTGTTGATTTATATCAGCTAGCAAAAGACAGTTCCACTCTTGTTCCTGTAACTCTTAGTGGGAAACCAGGTTATATTTACTGGAATATTTATGATAACGATTCAGAGAACCAAGAGCTAGGCGGTCTAATAGCCTGGATAAAAAAATCTGACATTCCAAATAAACTTCTTGTTCAAAGACAGGTTGAAAAATTTAATTTAATGTCTTTAGCTGAAGAAGATAAAAAAATTTATGGTTTTATAGATGCAAATATTAATGGAAATATTTATCCGGAAAAGATATTAGATTCTATTGATGGAATCACATACAATGATTTATTCATCAAAATTCAAGAGATGAAAGCTAGTTTAAAAAATCATGATTATTTAGAAAAGTATTTAATTAATTATGTAGAGTTTTCCAAAGAAAAGTATTTTTTTTGCCTGACATCAATATCTAACAATCATTTATCTTGGGTATTAGCAATTAGTATAGTTATTATTCTTGTTATATCAGCAATTTATATAGGATTTTTTTACTATAAAATCATTCAAAAAAATGAAAAGGATGCAGAGTTTCAATTATTAAACAAAAAGCTAATTGTTACTGCTTCTATTTGTGGATTAATACTAATAGTTTTTTCAGTTAGTGTTAATGTATTTATTTATAATTTGTCCATTAAAAATAAAAATGAAAGCATCTATTCTAACTTAACATCAGCATTAGATTGGATAGAAGAAAGTTATACGCTTGCGAAAAATGATTTATCAGAAAAATTGTTAGTCCTTTCCCAAAAAGAAGAGGTAAAGAATCTTGATGTAGCTTCAATAAATAACATTGTAGAATCTTTTTCAAAGAAGCAATTAATTAGTAAAATGTTCATAACCAATAGAGATGGAAATATACTCTATTCTTATCCTAATAATATAGATATTATTTTCAACAAAATAATACCTGTTATTGGGAGAAAAGTTGCTTCAGAACGTTTAGGCACAGAAGAAAATTGGAAAAACAAAATAGATAATATGATGCTAAATTCTGTAAATACAAGTTTTGCTGATCTGTTAGGTGAAGGAGCAACAAACTTATTAAATGCCTTTGAAAAGTTTGATACTGTAACAGAATTAGAATTAGGGAGCAAGCGTCATCTTGTTTTTACAACCATAGTTGAAAATGATAAAAAACAACCTTTTATTGTTATTATCTGGTTAGATTCGGATTATTTCAGTTATGATTATTTAATAAATAAAATAAAAGATTCTCAAAGTTTGCCAGAAAATCTTCGTAAAATCACTCTCGCTATGGTTCCGGTTCATTTAGATTCTTCTCCTTACCCATTAGAAATAGCTAAATATTCATTTTCTCGTGATATTACAGAACGTGTAAACTTTACAAAACGCTCAATAACATTCGAATCTGTAATGAGTGGGCAAAAATGTTATGGAGTTGGAACAAAACTTAATGCTATACCGAATTATGTTATATTTGCATTACAAGAAGATAAATGAATAATAGACCAATAATTAGACACTTGCAAATATATTATAATTTGGTATATTGTAGATAGGTGTTGTATGAAGAAGTATAAATTTTTAACTTACATATTTTCTACTTTAATAGCAGGTCCTGTTTTAGCTTCTGCTATAAATCCTGCTGCAAACGATTTTTATAAAAAAGCTGAAACTGCTTTTATGAGCAAGGATTTAGTTACAGCTGAAAGTGACTTAATAGAAGCTTTAAAACTTGAACCAGACAATGCCAATTATCGCTATATTTTAGCGATAATTCAGTTCAGACGTAATAATTTACTAGAATCAAAAAACAACCTAGAAATAGTTTCTCATTCCCGTCCCGATCAAGAAAAAGGCGGGGACTACAACGAAAAATTAAAAGGCTATAAAAAGAAAATAAAAGAACTTCAAAATAAGTTTAATGAAGCTGGTCAAACTCGTTTTGATGTATATGATAAGAATAAGAATAGTCCTCAGAAGCTTAAATTAGCGGTAACAGCATATCAAGCTTTCAGACTAAATCCGCCGCTTCGTTATAAGAATTTGAAAGTATTAGAAGAAATAACAAGTATATATGAACAGAATCTTCAAAAATCTTTTGATGGTTCTGAATGGCAAAAAGAACCTATGCTTCAATTGGCTTTTCTTTATGAAATAGCGAACAAGAAAGACAAAGCAGCTGAAGTCTATATGAGAGCCTTAGACTATATCCAAGACCCAAATGAAGAATTTGTTATCACCCATAAATTCGACTATCTTAACCGTTCTAATAAAGAAAAATTGTTAGATACGATTGAAGCAGGTGATTTCTCTCGTCAGGATATTGAAGAATTAATAGGCTCTGAAGCAAAAGACGTAAACGAAGAAGATAAAAAGAAAATTGAAAGTATGCTTGATGAAGCTCAAGATAAACTTCAAAATGCAAGTTCTCAGGAAGAAAGAGAACAGGTTTTGGAAGACATAAAGAAGTCTATTCTTGAAAAACAAAAAAGAGGCGAATTACCTGGTCAAGACAAGTTAAAAGAACGTCTTGAAAAAGAAGGTAAGACCATGGAAGATTATCTTAAAGAAAAGGGTCTGTAATATTCTTTTCTTATGGGAAAACATTGCGTGTTTATTTTACATGGTTCTCGAAATTTTGAAGTTCAATCTGCTGTAGATAGCCTAAATAAACAAATACAACAAAAATTAGCAATTCCATCAATTTTTTGTTACTTAACCAATAATAATCCAAATCTTTCAGAAGCTCTAGAGACTGCTCTTTCTAATGGAGCTTCTGAAATAATATGTTTTCCTTTATTTATTTTACCAGGACAGCACATCAGGGAAGACATTCCAAAAATAATTGATGATTTCAAGATAAAGCATAAAAATTGTAAAATTAGTCTTTTGCCTAGTTTAGTAGAAAACACTTATTTTGCAGACTTTTTAGTAAATGCGTTAGAAACAACAAATGACAAATAAAAATATCCCATTAAAAAAATTAAAATTTAAATTTGTAGCCTCTAGCTTATTAATTATTTTTTTATTTGTTCTTTCTCTAACAACTTTTATTTACGGATACAATCTAACTCAAGAACCAATCTTAGCTGTTTTACTCTTCCACGATGTAGTTGAAAATCCTAAAGAACCTTATGAAATAACTCAAAAGAAACTTGAAGAATATATAGACAAATTATTAGCCTTAAAATATAAACCAGTAGACCCAAATAACTTTGAAAACCTTCTTTTTAAAGGCTTCAAAGGGAAAAATTTTATGGTGACCTTTGATGATGGAACAGATTCGGAATATTTCGCTATTGAGAAACTATATAAGAAATATGGCATAAAATCTGTTCTATTTTTAGTTGAAGATTTTATGCCTAGACCTGAAAATTTAAGTCAAGAGGATATTAAAAAATTAAGGGCAGAATGTGGGACATATTTAGGACTTCATGGGAAACACCACATAAGATATCCTGAACAGATTAAACGAAATAAAAACTTTGCGAAATTCACAGAAGAAACTAGAGTTAGACTAGGAAATATCTTTGGATGTAATATAACCTGGGTTTCTTATCCTTTTGGGGACTATAATCCAAATATTATAAATGAATTAAAAGAAAAAACGGCTTTGAATCTAGCTTTTACAGTTGAGTCCGGTTTAATTACTCCAGATACTAATAAAATGGAAATAAACAGATACATGTATTTAGGGGGATTAGAGCCAAATCAAGAGGATTTAAAATTGAGTTTAGCTTTAATGCCACCAGAGAACCATAGTAATGGACAACTACTTATAAATCTATCTGTTATGGCTTTTTTCTTTCTGATTAGTAGATTGTTCTTGGTTTGGAAATACTACAAAGCACTGGCAATCTTGAAAATAAAGACAGAAGATTCAAAAGAAAAAAAATGAATAAGCAGAATGACCTATAAGCCGGGTTCTGTACTTCTAATAAAGAAGCGTCAATCATCTATCTTGGACTAGGATTACTCCCAGCCTCTAGCGATTTACCCGAGGTAGTAGCGAAGCGGGTCACTTCTTCCTCTGTTTAATCTTGCTTCGAGTGAGGTTTACCGAATGGAACTGTCGCCAGTCCACTAGTGTGCTCTTACCACACTTTTTCACCCTTACCGATTGCTCGGCGGTATACTTTCTGTTGCACTATCTGTCTTAATAGAATTACTCCTATTAAGCCTGGACGTTATCCAGCACCCTACCCTGCGAAGCCCGGACTTTCCTCATTACCTTTCGGAAAACGCGATTGACCGGTCATTCTGCAAATTCATTTTCTTAATCAATACGAACGTTTCTTCTTACACCTGATAGGCGCATTTTTAATCCTGCAACCCCAGATGGATAAATAGGCTCTTTTTTACGTCTAGTTAAACCACATTTTTCGCAGACATAAATCTTTCTTTGTAATCCAAGTGCTTTTTCTCCTGGTTCCTTAAGAACTTCTTTTGTGATTTTTAATCTTAAGGGTTTTAATATTTATAAATTCTTCTTCC
>CAMJNS010000087.1 GCA_946407375.1 uncultured bacterium | reverse complement strand
TACTAATTATTTAGCTAATTTCAAGTTTTCGGACAACCTCTCAAGGGGAAGCTTTTGGAAAATATATCTTTCAGCAATAGTTTAGTAACATTGCCGCAAAAATGTGGAGGAGCTGTCGGCAGAGCCTCAACTTTCTTTTTTGTAAAGATGTACTCTAAATCTTTTGATTACACTCGTTTTATGGTAAAATCTATTACCATGCGCATACTTTGTATGCTCGTTGAGGGTGTCTATTATACAGTAGTTATAGTTTTTGGTAGTTATTGTTTTGCTTAAGTTCACAAAGCTAACGAATAATTATAATCTTTTGATAGCTTTGAAATTATTGCCTAAACAATAATAACAAAAGAAGCGTAAGCTTCTAAAAACCAACAGCAATCATAACTACATTTTGTTAGACTGAATTGCCACGTTTTACAGGGAGTATCAAACATGAGATTTTGCAGAAGAGTAGCACGACAATTATTTTTCGAAAGAAGAAAAGCTGATAAACGCCACATTAAAGAATTGCGAAAAGGCAGTGTACATAATTTATTGACTACAGCTCTGCAAAAAATCTTACTAGGTGCCGCAGGGCTAACTATGCTCTCTCAACCCCTCTTTGCTGCTTCCCAAAGTAAAATAACTGCTTTAGGCGGTCAAACAAAAATAGAGTATGATGACACAAAAAAGACGCACACTATTACAACAACAAAAATATCAGGCGAAAATGCCTTTAATGCCTTCAAAAATTTTACACTTAATTATAATGAAATTGCTAACTTACAATTTCCAAAGGACACAAAGAATCTTCTAAACTTCGTAAATAGTAAAATTAATATTCAGGGCACACTAAACGCCATAAAAGATAGTAAAATAGGAGGCAATCTTTACTTTTTAAGTTCTGAAGGTCTTATCTTAGGTAGAGTCGGTGTTATAAATGCTGGTGCTTTCTATGCTATGACTCCTACAAAAGACTTTATGAGAAAATTCATAAATGCTGATAAAAATGAGTTTAATATAAGTACTTATGATGTTTCTTTAATTTTAGACAGAAAAATTGCTAACTATAATGCTGTTTATAATAAGGGTGTAACAATTAATCCTACTGGTGAAATTATAATCGAAGGGCAGATTAACACAATCAACGGAATCGGACTTTATGCAGGCGGCAACGAAGAGGATAAGAAAGGTATTTTTATAGAAAAGACCGCTTTGTTAAACACTTTTTCTAAGGATAACTTAAGCAGTTTTAAAGATTTGGTTAATGTTGATGGTCTTTCTATTCCAGACGCTACAGAAATTGTTGAAAAAGAAGGTCATATAGAACTTGTTTCTACCCAAAATAATCTTCATCACACTAGTTCTGTATTGAAACTTGCAACAGGATATTCTAGTTTTAAAACAGCGCAAGCTACCGCAAAAACTGAAGTTAACGGTTCTTTAAATAGTCGTGGTGATATTTCAATCACTGCTTTAGCCGCTAACGGTCAAGTCGTTGAAATTGACGATGATGGCAAGAGAAGCTACGATAGTAAGAATAATAAATTATCTGAAATTAATTCAAATGTTGTATTTGGCGGTAAAGCTGTATCAAATGGCAATATCAGTCTTGAAGCAATTTCAGACAATGAAAATGTAGCTTCAAACTTTGATGCTAAAGATATTGCATTAGAACTTTTGGGTGGTAGCGTAAAAGCTTTTCCTCTTAACGTAGATGCAGACGTTTTACTTTCAAAATCTTCATCTGTTGTTGAAGTAAAAAGCAATTCTGTATTAGATGCTCAAAAACAAATAACAATTAACGCAATAACTAATTCTACCCAACAAGAAGGTGTTAAAACCGCTACTTCCGTTAGTTTAAATGTTGCTGCTAAATCGAAACTTAATAGGTATTTACCTGCAGCGTCAGCCGTATATGCAGAATCAGAAAGCAGTTCTACTATAAATTTTGACGGTAAAGCAATATCCCATTACAATGATTTTGATGACACTGATTCAAAATCAATTTCTTTATTGTCTGAATCCAACAGTGAACTAGATGTTAGCTCTACTGCTGCAACCGGTAGAACTAATGCTCCTGGGCAGGTAGCTTTTGCTTTAGGCAAGAATACCAATAAAGCAAATTTAACTATAGGTGAACATGCCTCTTTTGAAACTGAGCATAATGTAGAAATTCAAGCAATAACCAACAGTAGCAATTCAGTAACAGCAGCTTCTAAGGGAAATAAATCTGCTTATTTTATGCCCGCTGTTGCTCTTTCTTTATTTAATAGTGATTCTACTTTAAACATCGATAAATCAAACATTAACCTAAATAATCCAAAAGGCTCTTTTACTTTAAATGCGTTGAATAACATAATGTCAGAAGACATTAGCGCTGAATCTGGAATTACCTCTCCATATTCATGGGAAAAAGCTGTTCAAGAAACTAAAGATGCTTCTACAGCAGCGATAATGGATAAGTTACGCATAAATCAGCTATTGGAGCATTTTTTCCCCGATAATGATCCGCAATTACCCAAGCCAATTCCTAGCTTTAGCATCACTGGTTCTTTTGCATACGGTGGTGGCAGTCATAACGCAATAATTAATATAAAACCAAGTTCTAAAATCATAACCCCTGGAGACTTAAATTTAAAATCAAAATTATATATCAATGACACAAAATATGATGTCTCTAGCTTTAACTACCCAGAATCTAGTGATGATGGTAATCAATCTGCAAAAACCGCTGCTGGTCTAGCTGTTTTGGTGAGCAATTATGATTATAATTCTAAGATTGTTATTGATGATTCAACAACTAATAGCAAGACTCAGCTAATTGGTAATAAGGTTTCAATTGATTCATCCGTAGAACAGCCTTATAACCGTGTGAAAGTGCTTGTAGAGTCTTTGAAAGAAGCATTAGATAAACTAGATTCATATTTCACAGAAGATGAACATAAAGCAGCTTGCGAAAAAGTTAAAACCAGTTTTGAAAAACTCTTTGAAAGCAATGGCTCTGGCATCTCTGAAGTGATTGATGCTGTTTCGTCATTGGCAGAGCTTGCTAAATTAGAAGGTCTTACATTAGAAGACGGTATTCCGGGAAGATTGATTAATTTTGCTAAAGCGATTTTAGAATTTAAAGGTTATAACAATTATGCAAATTATTCTGTTAGTAGCTATGTTAATAGTGCTGAAGGTAATACTAAACTTGATTTTAGCGGTTCTGTTTTTGTAGGTACAAACAAGGCGGAAAGCGACCTTTTTATTGGCAAGAATACTCTTATTAATTCTAATGGAAGCAATAGCGACAAAACAATTACATTAGATTCAAGATCTGATATTACTAATACTGCATTGATTGGAGGTATTCCGTTACTAGCTCAAAATACTGGTGGTGAAGATACCGTTAGTATTGGAGGTTCCTCAATAGTTCATGTCAACAATTCAGAATCAAAATTGTTGGTTGCTGATGGTGCTAGTATTGGAAGCAACGGCGTTAGCAAGGTTCAACTTAATTCTTATAATCAATTTAAGCCAGTTGACATTGTTATAGGAACTTCTTCTGCTTCTAAAGGCTTTAATGCAATGGCATCCGTTCTTGTAGGAAACAGCAAAGCGAATGTCCTAATTGATAATTCTGTTAATATTGCCGCAGATACAATTGCTTTAAATGCTTACAATAATACTGAAGCAACCAACATAGTTGGTTCTATAATGTTATCAGAAAACTTAGGTATAGGTGTCGGAGCGGCTGTTACTGCATTAACAAAAGAATCTAGGGTTTTATACGATGACAATGATTTAGATTGGCAGAAAATTAGGAAAGAATTGGGTTTACGAACTACTGACCCAGAACAATCAGAAGTAACCTACAATGTTGCTACAATAACAGCCGATGTAGTTGAAGCTGTAGCAAAAACTACAGGAACAATCAACACAATAGGTGTTGCTGGCTCTGTCGCTGTTGATGATAGGTCTAGTTATGATAAGTGGACAGAAAAAGGAACTATGGTCAACGATTTTTTATCTGATTCTACTATAAATAATGGTACCGATTTCCTGAAATATAAACTTATAGGCAAGATTTTCGGAGTAAATAATCAGGATCGAAATATACCTGATGCTCAACAGCAACAACAGAATCAGCAACAAGCTCAAGCACAAGAACAAGCTAACCCAGAACAGGGAGCCAATCTTTCATTAACAATAAATGGAAGTGTTGCTGTAAATAAAATAACAAATACAACTAAAGTTGATTTAAATAAAGCCAATATTAAGTTTAATGATAAAACTAATAGCAAAGTTGATGTTTCAGCTATTAATTCAGCTCACCATCTTTCCTTCGCTGGAGCTGCAGGTATTATAGCTCAGGGTGGAGATGCTCAAGGCACAACTGCTGGGGTTGATGGTTCTATCGCTCTTAATTTAATAGATAATGAAACAGAATCAAAATTATCATATTCTAATATTTATGAAGCCAAACAAATTAATTCATTAGCAATAAACGGTGGAGAAACAATATCTGTTGGTCTTGGTCTTCAAGTAAATGCAGGCACTCACGATCCTTCTAGCGCAGGTTCAGGAGCTGTTAACGCTTCTATAAACCTCATTGAAAACGATATTACTTCACAATTAGATAACGTAACTACAAAAACAAGCGATTCTTCCAATAAAACAAATATGGTTGTCGCTGCTTATGAAAGCGATACTCAAGTAACAGGCGGTGTTTCTGCTGCTGTTGGTAAACAGAAAGGTGCTGTTGGCGTTTCATTAGATATTGCAAAAATAGATAATACTCTTACTTCTGAAATTTCAAATAGTAACCTTACTAATATGAATAATATAGAAGTAAACGCATTACAGGCTTCTACTATTGTTAATGCTGGTATTGCTGTCGCTGTAGCAGAAGGTACTGATAATTCTGTTATGTTTTCTGGTGCTGGTGTTTATTCTGAATTAGGTAGTAACAACTCTGCTAATATTAAAAACTCAACAATTAATAGTGAGAACCTTAAGGTTAGAGCACAAGATGTAAGAACAAATGATGAGGGTGTTAGTTCTTATGAAGCAAATTTAGATAGAAATGGCAAAGATGTTGATTTTGTAGAAAAAGATGGAAAATCTTTCTATACAGACTTAGAAACAGCATCTGGAACCACAGAAATTGGTGAAGTTGAATCAAGTAGAGAAGGTTCTTTGTTTGTCACTGCCTCAGTTAGTGGAGGTGTAAGTGATACTGCTATAGGATTAGGTGCAGCAATTAACGAAATAGACAACTCTTTTAACGTAAATGTCACCGATTCAAATATTACATCTACAAATTTTGACACTAATGCTATTTCTCATACAAATGCAATAACCATTGGTATAGGTGCTGCTGTTTCAACAGACCAAAATAAGGGTTCAGGTGTTGGTTCAGCCGCTTGGAATTCTATAAGAAATAAAGCTAATATACAATTAAGCAAAAACACAATTAAATCAGATTCCTTCTCTCTTAAATCTTTAAATGATTCTACCCTCATTGGTATTGGTGGTGCAGTATCTGTAACCACAGGAAATGGTGGCGTTGGCGCTTCTATTGACTACAATGCAATTACTAATACTGCAAATTCTGAATTGTTCGGTGGAAATGTAACTGGCATCAGTTCAGGCACTTCAAAATTAAATGTAACCGCAGAAAACGATTCCAATATATGGGGCATAGCTCTATCTGTAGGAGTAGCCAAGAAAGTAGCTGTAAGTGGCACTGTTGTAATCAATGAAATAGACAATAATGCAACAGCTCAAGTCGGTGACTCAAAGTCTTCTAAAACCAATATAAGTGAGTTTAAATCATTTGAAGTTTCTTCTAAAGATTCATCAGACATAAAATCTCTAAGCGGAGCTGTAACAGGTTCAAAAGAAGTAGCCGTAGGGGGTGCAGTTGCTGTTAATCAGATTGGCGGAGAAACCCTAGCAGGTTTAGAAAGCACTACTTTTGATTCCAATTCAATTAAATTAAAAGCTTATTCTGATTCGGAAATTCTATCAATGGCTATAGGAGCAGGCGGTTCAGGTAAGGCTGCGATTCAAGGTGCTGCTGTAGTTAATGACATCTTCAGAGATGTTTCAACTAAGGTAAATGATAGCACTACGAATAACAGCTCATCGGTATTTGAAGCTTATGCAGATTCGGTTGGGAAAACAGGCGGATTGAGCATAGTTGCTGCTGGTTCAGGTAAAGCCGCTATTGGAGCTGGTGTTTCAGTTAATAGAATTGGCGGAGAAGTAAGTTCTTCAATAGCCAGTTCTTCATTTAAGCTTAAAAGTCTCTATTCTGAAGCAAACAGCAATAAAAGAGTCTCTAATATAGGCGTTGGAGCATCTGGAAGTGGTAATGCTTCTGTTAATGGTTCTGTTGCTTATAACGAAATTTCAGGAGACATTTCTTCAAAAGTTACCAAAAGCACTATTGAAGCTGAAAATAATATATCTGTAGTCGCAAAGAGCGATGATACTGTAAATAATTATGTTGGTCAAGCTGAAGGAAGTGGTAAAGCAGCAGTAGGCGTTTCTTTATCTATCAACAATATCAATGGAGATACAACTGCTTCTGTTCAAGATTCTAATATTACAGCCAAAGGTAATGATTCTAATGATACTGTATCAATTGATAATGTTATTGATAACGATGAAATAAACAACAAATACGCTTCAGTTGATACTATAGACATAAATTACTCTTTGCATGATAAACGCAAAGGATCTACCGCTAATACAGGGTTACAGGTAGACAGTTCTTCAACACATACTTTGAAATCATTTGTTGCTAGTATCGGAGGAAGTGGAGCTGCTGCTGTAAATGCTAATGTAAATGTTAATCTAATAAAAGGAAATACAAAAGCAGAACTTGAAAATTCTTCTCTTAATAATAATTTAGACGGAAAAACTGCTGGCAATGTAGCTGTTAAAGCTTCTGATTACACAAATACCGCTGGTTTTATCGGAAGTATCGCTATAGGTGGTTATGCTGGAGTTGGTGCTTCTTTTGATACAAATAAAATCAGTAGAAATACTCTTGCTAATGTTTCTAAAATAAAAGAAGGTTCTGTTGCTAAAGATTTACAGGTAAAAGCAAATTCTAAACAGGGTTTCTCTTCTGTTGTTGCTGGTATTGGTGGTTCAGGATATGTTGGTGTTGCTGGTAATGTAAGCATTGGCTTGAACAATGGAATAACTGAAGCTAATATTACTGATTCAAAAATAAGCGTTAATTCTGTAGATGTAGAAGCCAACCATTATACAAGAGGTCATGTATTGGCAGGAACTGGTGCAGTAGGCATAACAGTTGCTGGTGTAGGTGCTTCTGTCGTTGTTACAAATGATAAAAATACTGTTAATGCTGAAATAAGCAGTTCTACCATAGATATAAATAAAGATTCTGGTGGCGATGTAAAAGTTAATGCAATTAACGATGATGATTTTGAAGCTGCATGTGCATCATTAGGTGGCGGTCTATATGCAGGTGTTGCAGGTTCTGTTGTTGTAAATTATATGGAAAATCAAGTTGAAAGCAACGTTGCTTCTAGCACTATAGGCTCTTCAGATAATAGAGCAAATAGTATTACAATCAAGTCAAAAGACGTTTCAGATCTAGTAGCTGATGGTGGAACAATCGCAGGAGGAGCTGGAGCAGTTGGAGCTTCTGTATTTGTAAATACTTATGAAGGTCAAACAAATACTAGAATTACAGACAGTAAAATCTATTCACAAAACAATATAGACTTAGGTGCTTATGAAGAAAGAAACGGTGACCAGTATGCTGTTGGTGTTGCTGGTGGTGTTGGAGCCATCGGAAGTAACATTTTAGTAATTAATTCTGGTAAAAAACTAGATTTATCAGAATCTGGAAGTCTCGATGTTAGTGAAGATTTTGAAAAAGCTCTAGATATGGCTATAGATTCTGTTGATACAGATTATGTTTCCGACAATAACCATGGAGCTCTTACTGATGAAGAATTAAAAGAAATATTTAAAGGTAAACCGACTTATTTAGCTTCAGAAGATGGTAATTCAGTCACTTTAACAAATATTGACAAATCAATCATAGATTCACAAGCAGGTAAAATTTCTTCTAATACAGAAGCAAAAGGAACAATAAAACTTTCTAATTATGGTGGTGCTGCTGGAGCAGGTGCTGTATTAGGTGGATTCGGGTTTATTTATGATGACAAGAATGTAGTTTCTTCCGTTTTCAATTCAAGTATCAATGCTGGTAATGGAATAGATATAAAAAGCCTTACTGGTGGAAACTCTAATTTAAATATGATTCAGGCTAGTGCAGGATTAGGTGATTACTGCGGTGCTTTTGCCTATGTTAACCTGACTGGTCAGACTACTGTTGGAATAGCAGGTTCAAAATTAACTAATAAAAGTAATTCTATAAATATAATTGCAAATGATGAAGCATCTGCTAACAATGAAGCGAGAGGTTATACTTTTGGTGGAGTTTCTGTTGGTACAATCATTTCAAAAGCCAAAAATGGCAGCATTTCAGATGTAACAATATCTAATAGCAGTGTTGCTAATGAAGGGTCTTACACCGCTTCAAATACTATAACTATAAGTGCAGAAAAGAATAATTCTCTGACCGCTGATGGCTATTCTGGCAATGTATCAGGAGGGGATGTTATAGTTGTAAGCACATTGGCCGAAGATGTAGGTAGAGCGGCTGTTAAACTTGGAGCTGGAAACTACTTTGAAGCTAATGAACTCAATGCACTTGCAAGTAATAGACCTGATCTTTGCTCTCAAATGTTTTCATGGAGTGGAAGTTTTATCGGAATTGGTGTTGGCGATGTGACTACAAGAGAGTCTGGAGCAGCCAAACTTAATACTATTAAAGGGAGCAAATATAACGTTAATACAGCAAACTTTGGTGCTACTATGGATTCGGAATCTTCACAAGTTAGTGAAGCATACACTGTTTCTGCTGGCGCCGATATTCATGTCAACAAAGCAGATACTTTAAGTAAATCCTTTGTTGAAGCAGATGTTAATATAGGGAAAGACGATTTTAAAGATAATACCATTCTTAACGTATATGCTGAAAATAATGCTTATGCCGAAATAGACGTGAAAGGTGTAAGTGTCGGCGGAGTAATAAGCGTAGCAAACAATCAAGCCAAAGGAGTTGCTAGTTTAACTACCAACGTTAATGTTGATGGGGCAAGTGGCTCTCATCTCTCTCAGATCAATGCTCATTCATCTTCTTCCGCTAATCATAAACTTCATGCAAATGGAGATGGCGGCGGAATTATGTCCATAAGCCCTTATGCAGCTTCTACATATACAGAAATAAATCTCAAGACTAATACTAATCTTTCTAATGATTTATCTGCCGATAAGATTTCTGCTGAAGCTATAGGAAATGCAAAAGGTGAACTCACTTCTGACGCAATTCAAGGTGAACTTGTAGGTGGCTGCGGAACCCAAGCAGATTTTGATTTCGTTGTTGATACAAATGTTAATATTAACGATAATGCTAATCTTACTGCTAATACAGTTGACTTGAAATCTCAAAACGATATTACAACAGATTATGAACGTAATAAGAAAAACAATAAAACAAAGAGCTATGGACTAGAAACAGGTGCTAGAGTTGATAGTGATCAGACAATTGATTCTACTTCTCAGGTTAATATAGGTAAAAATACTACAATTCTTGCTTCCGAACAAATCAATATAGATGCAAAAACCAAAGCAGATCTCTTTAACAAAGTTCAGCTTGGTGGAGCTGGTTTTGGCAGTCATCTAGGCAGTCACGCTAAAAATGATTACACATTCAACAATAAAATTATTACCAAAGAAGGCTCTTTAATTAAAACAGACAAGAAATATGCTGATATCAATATTGCCGCTTCCTACGACATTGATGGTGATTTCTCTGCCTATACGGAAGTTGAAGGTGCTGGTGAAGGCAATTCTTCTGCAGAAATAACTAATGAAATTACTATCAACGATACAATTGATATAAATGGTAATATTTACAGCTATAACGATTTAAATCTTTATACAGATAAAGATACTAAAGGTGTTTTTGCTAGCTTAAAACTAGATAATGAAGCTGAAGCATATACAAGAGCTGTAGTCCCATGGGAAACTTCTGCAAATATTGATAACGATATAGAACGCAATAACAGTATTAATATTAGTTCAAATTCAAGTCTAGACTCAGTTAAACACACTACTTTAAGTGCCAGCGATATATCTTTAAGCATTAAAAATTATACAAAAGAATACAACTGGTATGAAGGTAGCGACGAAAGCGAAAGTAATATCTGTACAGTTTCAGATGGTATAAGCAAAGGTGATTTGAAAGAAAAAGACGTCATCAGTGTTGAAGGAAAGGTTACCGCTGGTATTCAAAATAATATAAATGTAAAAATTGACGGTACAGTAGTATTTGATGAAAATATTACTGGTGATGGCGTTGTACGTGCTCCAAGCATTGAATGTAACAATAAAGAATATCAAAATGCTTTCAAAACTGGCACAATGGATTACGGTAACGAACTATTTTCTCGTTATCAAGAAGTAGAAAAGCTTTATAATGAATATTCCAGTTCAGATAAAATTAGTCTCAGCTATAAAGCAGAAATGGATAGACTGATTAATGAAATGGAAAAATACGGTCTATATGATCCAAATGACAAATCAATTTGCTCTGATTTAAGTGTTGACTATATAGAACTGCCTGATATGGTTTGTTCAGGCGGTAATATTTATATAAATGCAAAAGATAATAGTTCTGTAAGTGGTTCAGGTATGCTCAAGGCTCAAGGAGCCCCACAAATAAAGGTTGAAAATAATTCCAATCTTTATATGAAAGTTAATGACTTAACAGTTGTTGAACCTGGTGGAGACATAATTTTCAATAAAAAATCTCTTGGAGATACTGCTCAAAAAGAATTATCAAAAGTTACAACCGTTGAAACAGATGATTCTAAGGGTTCAGAAATAAGAGTTAATGAAAATTGGAAAAATAGATTTGATGTTAATTACAAAGACCCAGCAGATGGGCAAATTAAATCAACTACTGCTAACCCATTAACCAATATAGAAATAAACGGTCATATCATTGATAACTATGGTAGCGTAATTTTCTATAATGCCAACAAAGATATTGTTTTACAAGGGAAGACGGCTAAGGATTCTGCTTCTATAGATGGAGCTTCTATTTCTATAAGTGCACCCAAAGGCTCTATCGCACAGGGTTATACACAAGGTATAACCAATATAGGTTATACTCCAGAAGCTGTATTAGATAGTTATGCCACCGCTAAAGAAAATAAGATAAAGGAAGGTTTAGATTTAGGGTTAGATGCCACTAAGACAGATACAAGCATTTTAACGGAAGAAATGCTACAGGCTTACGTTAAAAGCTACCAGAAACCTAGCGAAGGAACTAATCAATCTAAGTCAGGTGTTTGGATAGCTGGTGGAAGTATTTATCTTAATGGTGAAATAATTAATTTAAATGGCACAATTCAGAGTGGTTATTCAAAATTTGAAGTAACTCTTTCTGACGTTGCTTTATATAAGATTAATATTATAAAAAATTTTTATAAAATATCTGGAAATCCTGAAATAACTCAGGCTTATCTTGAACAGAACTGTAGAATAAATGAAGGCGGAATGTTATGGGATGATGATATAGGAGCTTATAAGTATGTTGTTCAAGCCTACTATAACCCAAAGACAGATAGCATAATTCTAGAAGATATTCAATCATCAGGTGGCAAGATTTATCTAACAGGAAAAATCGTTAATACAAGCGGTGGAAAGATTTATGCTGCCGATGGTTCTTCTGATATAGACATTAATAATAGTACTGGTTATAAACTTACAGCAAATACTTTAGATGTTGGTGACAGAAAAGGGTTCATCAGCATTATGGATTTGGCTAAGAGTGATGATAAAAACGGTATTCTTGCAACTCTTACTGAAATGACCAGTGATTCTACAAAAGTCTGGTATGTTACAAAAGAAGGAACAGATAAAGATAACCCTGATTCTACTTCTGGCCTAGCTTCTTCTTATGAACCTTTGAGCGGTTTAACCTATAACTGGTCTACAGGATATAAAGAAACATTTGAATATAGATATGAAAGCTCTTATAAATTTACTGTATGGGGTGCCATTGATTATGATAAAAAGAGCTCATCAACTATGATGAAAAAAATAGAAACTGGTTCCTTAAGCCCTTCTTCCTCTGGATCGCATGATAAGTTAACAGGCAGAAACATAGAAACTCCTATTGTAAATCCCAGCACTGGCTACTCGATTTATTTCAAGAATTCTTCAGATTATAGAGATGGTCCAAATTCTGGAGGTCATAAAAAATATAATTCCTGGGTTCATTTTTCAGGAACTTACTATGGATGGGCTGAATATAAATATGGTTCTACAAGAGATTACCATCACTCAATAAAAGCTGATTACCCAATTTCAATTAAGTTCTTATCCGGAGATGGTAACATAAATCTCACAACAAATTCAGATCTTCAGCTTAATTCAGATGTAATTTGCAAATATGGCAATGTTAATATTACAACTACTAATGGCTCTATTGAACAGCATGGTGGCAAATTTATTACTGATAATATCTATCTGAACGCCA
>CAMJNS010000086.1 GCA_946407375.1 uncultured bacterium | reverse complement strand
CACCTATTTTCAGTTCTACTACTTCTTCATCTTCTAATTCTTCTTCGCCAATAGTAACTAAGCTTGATGGGTTATCTGCTAATGAAATATTGCATACCAAAACAAAAGACATTAGAACTGGAATTATAATATTAAAAAACTTACGCATAAGATTATTAGCCTCGATTCCAAATGTTATTTTTATAATTTATCATATTTTTATACTTTAAGGCAATGTTTACAATAACTCATTCAGAAATAACAAAAGTTTACTTTTACAATTATCAGATTTGAATTATAATTTATATATAAATTGCTCTTAATTAGGAGTTAAAAATGAAAAATCTTAAAAATCTAATTATCTTGGCTTGTTTCTTGAGTTTTAATTATTCTTTATTAGCTCAAGATGGTCTTATTCTACCTATGCCTGGAATGAAGCCAAATAATCAGAATTCTTCTAATCAAAATAAGAGCAGTGAACAAAAGCAACAAAATAAACAATTAACTAATACTCAGAAAACTAACCAGAATACTAATACTGGACGAAATAATAAAAATACTAATGTGGATTCATCTGGAGCTATACTTCCTTTGCCTAGCATGAACAATAAAGGAAAGACAGAAGAAAAAACAGCAGCTCCTAAATCTTCTAATACTAATGCTCCAAAGCCTAAAACTAATAGTGATTCACAAAGTGAACCATTAATTGCTTTGCCTGCTTCTCAGAAAACTCAAACCACAACCATTCAAACACCACAAACAACTAAATCAAATAATTCTACTTCTAGACCTAAACCAACGAATTCTTCTGAAATACCCTCTTCAAATAAAACCAAAACAATTATTGAAACTCCAAAACCATCTAAAAATGACGATTCTGATTTCTTTAATAATGATTCAGAATTCCCTGATTTGCCAGATGAAATAGGTGAGTCAGCTGAAGAAAGTTTGGTTGAAGAAATCCTTCCTCCTGCTGAATCTGAAACAACTGTGACAGAAGGTGCTTCTGGTGAAAAGATAGTAGTTTTCCCAAAGGATACTGGTGCAGCTATTTTTATGGTTATGAAATCTTGGCAGTGTGAGGATTATGATTCTGTTAGTTTGATTAATCAAGCTCTTGAAGTCTATGGTAAAGATGCTGGCGAGGAGTATAAAATTCAAGGTCTAGAAAATATAGCAAAGGGTGTAAAAGTTAGTGTTGAAGAAGAAGATATTACCTTTGATGAATTGCTTGATATTATAGCTTCTAAAACAGGTAATGATTGGGGTTGCGATATTGCAAACAAAACTGTAATAATTTATCCCAAGGGAATAAAAACAGAATCATATCTTACTTGGGAAGAAGAATAATTTAATTATTAATAATTTTTTTTGCTATTTCAAGTGTTTTTACAACCACACCTTGGTTTGATTCTAACACTTCATTTCCTGCATTAACCATCTTATTTGCAATGCTTTCATTAGTTAGTATTTTTATAATTTCTTCAAATGCTTGATTAGCATTTTCTATAATTGTAATTCCACCAACTGATTTTAATTGTTCTACTATGTCTGTAAAATTGCGGTAATAAGAACCCATAAGCAATGGAACTTTTTGTTGAAGAACTTCTAAGGGGTTATGACCACCTGTTTTATTGTGATCTAAACTACCTCCAACAAAAGAAACAGAGGAAAGTTTATATACTGAAGCTAATTCACCTATTGTGTCTAATATTAATATATCAGAATCTTCTATTTGCGTTTTACAACAAACTTTAATAGTATCTTTATGAAGTTGGTCTTTCCATTCTTGAGCTAAAGAAATATTTCTTGGAGCTATAATTACTGCTATATTATTATCCACAAGCTTTTTAAACAGTGGTAATAGCATATCAAATTCTTCTGGATGTAAAGAGCCAAATACTACAGATTTTCTATTGTTTAACCATGAAGAAACTTCTGAAAGATTTACCTGGTTAGTATGAGTAAAATCTGCTTTCATATTCCCTAGAATTTGTATTTTATCTAATGGAACTCCTAATTCAAGCAAACGGTCGGCATCTTCTCTAGATTGAAGTGCAAAATAAGAATAGCTTCCGAAAACGATTTCTGCCATTCCTTTAGCTTTAGAATAAAAGCTTGAAATTTTGCTACTAATACGACCGTTTATGAGCATTAAAGGAATATTTCTTTGTCGGCACTGATGAGAAAATTCAGGCCAAAAATCTGTTTCGGCAACAAATATTGCATTGGGTTGCCAACGGTTAAAAATTTTATTCATAGCTCTGTAATTATCTAAAGGGAAATAGGCTATTGCATCTGCTAATTCTTTTTTCTTTACGTCTTTAATAACGTCTGGATGGGTAGTTGTGAAAAGGATTGTGCTTTCAGGATATGTTTTTCTTAATTCCTTGGCAAAGCCTAATGCAACCATAGATTCACCCATTGAAACTCCATGAACCCACAAAACTGGCTTTTTAAAAATTGAAGGTGATTTGACATTACCAAAATAATCATTGAAGCCTTCTTTTACTCTTCTTGAAAATTTTCCTAGAATAGGAGCTATGCAAAATGCAGGAATCATACAAAGAGCATAAAGACCTCGATAAAAGTATAATGCTATTTTTGCTCTAATACTTAATTTATTTGCCATATCTTTGGGTTCCGTGACACATTTGTCCATTTATATTTATTTCATTAGTCGTCCAGGCTTCGTGGCGAGGCTTAAAACGGTCATAGAACCATAAATATTGATGAGGATAAGTTAAAATAAGCTCTTCCATCCATTTTGCAAGTTTTACAGTTCTAGAAATTGTTTTTTCTTCTTTTGTTTTGCCAGCGCAATCTTCAATTTCAGGCAAAAAGAATGCATCATAACTATATGTGTATCCTTTTCTTAAGGAATAAACAGGCATTAAAGCTGCTCCTGTTTTTAAACTCCAATTAGCTGGTCCGGCTGGCATACTAACCCAATGTCCAAGGAAATCCATATAAACACCATTGGCATTACCATCTTGGTCAGTTATCATTCCTAAGGATTCATTGTTTTTCAAGGCTTTTAAAGCTTTAACTCCGCCTCTATCTCGGTCGTGAAGAGTAATTCCAGAGTAGCTTCTGAAATGGTCTAGCAAACTGCCGATTTCATCTTCTTTTTGAGCAAGAAAAAAAGAATTAAGTTTAAATCCAGCGTTAACTATGGAAGCTCCAAAATATTCCCAGTTCCCTATATGAGGCAAAGCCATAATAACACCTTTCCCCTTAGAAAGAGCTCTGTTTACATTTTCAACACCTTGAAGATTAAAGTGGTTGTCTAAATACTTTTTGTTTATTGATGGGTATCGTAACAATTCGCTTGCAATCAATGAAAAATGAATAAATAACTTTTTAACTATCAATTTTATTGGAAAAGGAGGTTTTCTGTTTAAGCGATTATAAACCCTGTCTATTGAATCTTCTAGTCTTAATCTTTCGCTAGACCAAAGATTCCAAGCTATTAAGCCAGTTGAAACAGCAAGAGCAGCAGATTCTTTTTCCGGCAAATTACAAAAGATTTTTGAAAGAGATTTTACACTAGTGTTAATAATTGTAGATGCAGACATATTATTAATTTCGTTTCAATATTTTCATAACCATTTGAGCAACTCTGTCGTTAACTCCAGGTTTCCCAAGTTGTCTGACTAATTCAGAGAAATCATCTTTTTGTTGTTGATAAACTTCTGGTTTCTCGATTAGTTCATATGCTTTTTCTGCGATTGTTTTGGGAGTGCAGTTATGCTGAATCAGCTCTGGAGCTGCTTTTTTATTAAGCAATATGTTCGGAAGACCTATAAATTCAGGAAGTTTATAGAATAATCTTGCTTGTATTTCTGTTAAGAAAGAAACTCTATAACAGATTACCATTGGAGTACCTACAAAAGCTCCTTCTAATGTTGCGGTTCCAGAGCTTATTAGCAGAATTCTAGCAAGGTTCATAATATCGTAAATTCTGCCTTCTGCTAATACTATAGGTAAACCGCTTTCTTTTATTTGCTTTTTAAGAGTTTGTTTCTTAACACCAAATACTTCTTCACCTTCAGTAGAAATAACTGGAACGATAAATTGATAAGCAGGATATCTCCTATGAATCAGCTTGCCAGCCCCTAACATGGCGGGCAAATTTTCCGAAAGTTCACTCTTTCTAGAACCAGGGCATATTGCAATAACAGGTCTATTAGGATCAAGACCATATTTTATAGCTGTTTCTTCAGGAGAAAGCTCTGGTTTTGCTAAATCAACAAGTGGATGTCCTACAAACTCTACATTTGCATTAGCTTTTTTGTAGACATCATAAGTGACTTTAAAATTTGCGGCAACAGCGGTTATGCTTTCTGCAGCGTCTTTGACTTTAGAAGGGTCTACTGCAAATTTACTCGGTGGAAAATAATAAACTGTGGGAATACCAAACTTCTTAGCTTGATGAACTAGCCACATATTAAAACCTGGGTAATCAACTAGAACAATAACATCTGGCTTTTCAACAGTTAAGAATTTTCTGATTAGGAATAACAAAGGCAATCTTGGAATTTGTTTAATAGCTTCAAAAACACCGATAGCTGCCCAATTTGTGCTGTCACAAAGCATTTTCACTTTTCGACGCTTTGTTTGTATGCCACCAATAGCAAAAATGTCAAAGTTATCATATTTTAGTAAAACATCTATTAAAGAGGCTGCATAAAAGTCTCCAGAAGTTTCACCTGAGACAATTAGTAGTTTTGGTCTTTTTCTAACTAGTTCATTCACGATTTAACAGCCTGCTTTCAATTTTTGAATAGCGAGTTTTTCACTTTCAAACATATATGATTTTAATATTTTACAGCCTTCTTCTACTGAAATATTAGAAGCAACTGTAAAAGGACTTCCAATATGTATTATGGTCTTACTAAATGGTAATGGAATTCTTGTTCCATCCCAATTATGAAGTTTTATACAGTTTTGATAAGCTAGTCCCATGGGAATAATTGGCACTCCTGTTTTTTGAGCCATTTTTATAACTCCAGGTTTGACTTCATAAACAGGACCTTTGGGACCATCTATGGTTACAGCTACAGTAAAACCTTCTCTTATTTTTTTTATTGCTTCAAGTATTACTCTTGTTCCTCCCCGGCTTGAAGATCCTCGTATTGCCTGATAGCCAAAGGAATCAAGAGCTTTAGTAATTATATCGCCATCTTTAGACAAAGAAGCTACTACAGCAACATCTCTATTTCTTGAATTATACAGACAACTCAAAAAATCTCCATGCCATAGTGCCATAATGACTGGTTTACCTTTTCTAAAAATACTATTAGTAGATTCGAAGTCACAGTATGGAACTATTTTTATACTGTTAAATAGAAATAAATTGAAAAGTTGAATAGCAAAAGATTTTGCTCGTAAACCGATAACATATTTTTTATCTTTCCACCTGTCATCAGTATTACAAATCAATCTATTAATTTGTTCAATATTTCTACTTATCATGGCAATAATGCCGCCTGTTCTAGTTCTTTTTTATGCTGAGCATTATATAACTGAAAATATAAACCTTTCTTTTCAAGCAATTCTTCATGTTTACCGCTTTCAACAATGCTGCCTTTTTCAAGAACTATTATTCTATCTGCGTTAACTACAGTTGAGAGTCTGTGAGCAATCATAAAAGTAGTTCTATCTTTCATTAAGAGATCTAAGGCTTCCTGTATAAGGCTTTCTGTTTCAGAGTCTAATGCGCTTGTAGCTTCATCAAGAATCAGAATTTTTGGATTCTTAAGAAAAGCTCTAGCCAGCGCAATACGCTGAGCCTGACCACCAGATAGGTTTACGCCTCTTTCGCCTAAGACAGTATTGTATGAATCAGGCAATTCAGTTATAAATTTGTCTGCATTTGCCAATTTTGCTGCTTCTACTATTTCATCGTGAGTTGCGTCTAATTTGCCAAACTTAATATTATCTTCTATTGTTCCAGCAAAAAGGTAGGTGTCTTGAGGGACCATACCGATAAATTTTCTCAAATCTTTACCGTTAATAGTCCGAACATTAATACCATCTACACAAACTTCACCTTCGGTTGTATCAAAAAATCTCGGAATCAGATTTACAAAAGTACTTTTGCCTGCACCAGAAGGACCAACTAAAGCAATAATTTCTCCGGGAGCAACTGTTAAATTGATATTATGCAAAATTGTTTCTTCTGGCTTGTAAGAGAAAGTAACATTTCTAAATTCTACTTCGCCTTTGCAACTTGTAAATTCAACCGGATTTTCAGGTTCTTTCAAATCAACAGGAGTATCAATAAGTTCAAAGACTCTGTCAGCAGCTCCAAGAGCTTGAGCAGTAGTATTATATATTTCAGCAAGATTTCTTCCGGGTTTATAAAGGCTTGTTAAAGCAGCAATAAAGCTGACTATAAGACCAGCGTCTAATCTACCGGCAATAACCCCTTTGCTTCCAAACCAGAATATAATTACAAGACTTATAGCATTAAAAAATTCAATTATGGGTGTTACGGCACAGTTTATTCTATGTCCTTTCATTGTGACTTTAAAACTGGCTTCATTAGAACTTTCATATTTATCAAGCATATATTTTTCTAGGGTAAAAGATTTAACAACCTTTACACCGGTTATATATTCATGAAGAGAGGAGTTAATATCACCAACTTTTTCTTGCATTCTTGTTCCAAGCTTTTTCATTTTGCGTCCAAAAGCTTGAATCATTATAAGGATTAATGGAATAATAATCATAGAAAGCAATGATAGGCGCCAATTTAACCAAAAGATATAAACAGTTAAACCAACAACTTCTACGACATCTCTAATAAACCTGACAAAATTATGAACGAGCATCTGCAAAACAGAGACATCGTTGGTAACTCGGCTCATTAGATGACCAGTTTTCTGAGTTTCAAAGAAAGAAAGAGGCAACTTAAGAAGTTTATCAAAACAATTAGAACGAATTTTAAGCAACATTCTTTGAGAAGCATACTGCATCAAATACATGCTAGAGAATGAAAATACGCCTTTAATAAACATTACTGTAATTACACCAACGGAAATACCTATTATATATTCTTCCTTGCCATTGACTAATACTTCATTTACAAGGTCTTTCACTACATAAGCAGGATAAACAGTACAAAGAGCAGCAACACCGCTGCAGATTAAGCTGGCAATAAGCATCCAAAAATGATCTTTGCAATAATACAATATTCGAGATACTGTTTTCTGATTATTCTGTCTTACAGGTTTATTACTCATCAGTATTTTAACTCCAGAAGCCTTTTTGCAATGTGTTCAGCAACTCTTTCTCCTGCACCTGGTTCTCCGAGACATTTTTTTACCTTTTTTAGATCTTCTCTAATGCGGTTTTGAATCTTTTTATCTTCTAATATTTCTGTAGCAGCATAAGCTATATTGTTTGCTCGGAAGTTTTCTCTTATCAATTCAGGAACAATGCGTCTGCCCGCAATAACATTTGGCAAGGCTATATAAGCAGATTCTATAAAATACTTTGTCAGAACTGAAGTTATCCAATTGGTTCTATATACAACAACCATAGGAGTGCCTATAATTGCTGTTTCTAATGTTGCTGTTCCTGATGTTACAATACAAACATCTGAAGCTTCCATAACATCATAGGCTTTATCTCTTACAATTTTGACTTTCAACTTTGGATGTTGTTCTAAGTATGATCTAACATGAGATTCTTCAATAGTTGAAGCTAATGGAAGAAGAAATTCTACTTTAGGATATTTTCTTAATATTAAATCAGCAGCTGCTAACAATTCAGGAAGAATATAATCTATTTCTTGAGTTCGACTACCTGGTAATATTCCAACTATCTGTTCACCTGTTAATTCAAATTTATTTCTTAGCTCATCTTTAGGTGCAGAAGGAACAGCCTTGCCGACAAGAGGATGCCCAAACCAGTTTACGGTTGTTCCAGCATTTCTCCAGATATCTACTTCGAATGGGAAAAATACAACGGCTTCATCTATTACTTTTACAAAATCTTTAACACGTCCTGGACGCCAAGCCCAAACCTGTGGGGTAATATAGTATAGAACGTGCAAACCAATTGATTTGGCATAAGTAGCAATTAGTTTATTAAAATCAGGATAATCTATTAAAACTACCATATCTGGTCGATTATCTCTTAACCAGTTTTGAATATCAGATTTGATGAGTTTTAGGCATTTAAAGCTTTTGATAACCTCAATAATTCCAATAACAGCCATTTCATCACTGCTATGGATGCAAGTCATACCTGCTTCTTTCATAAGCTTTCCACCAACACCAGTAATTTCTAATTCTGGCATTAGTTTCTTTAAGTGGCGAATTACAATAGAACCTTGTAGGTCACCACTATGCTCACCAGCAATGAAGAATATTTTTTTTACTTTTTTTTCTTGAGAGAGATTTTCCAAAGATTTTTCCAAAATTAGAATTTTACACTACTCTTACACTTAGTCAAAATTTCAAGTGCTACTTCAAGAGCATTTTTACCATCTTCTATAGAAACAAGAGGTTTTTTCTTTTCCTGAATACAATTTATAAAATGCTCTAATTCTTTACGAAGTGGTTCTGCTTTTTGAACATCTAAGGCTTCACAAACTATTTTTTGTTCTTCATTACTCTTGTGAGCCATAGTTATGGTTTGTTCAGCATAGTCTAATGAACAATATTTATCCATTTCAAAAATTCTAAGTTTTCTTACCATTTCTTCACTAATTCTAGATGCAGTAAGATTTGCAATACAACCATTTTCAAATACTATATGAGCATTTGCAATGTCTTCGTTAGCTGTAAGAACTGGTATTCCAACAGCATCAATATTTTTTATAGGCGATTTTACTAATGAAAGAACTATGTCAATATCGTGAATCATCATATCTAAAACTACGCCAACATCTTGGATACGATTAGAAAACTTACACATTCTTTGACATTCAATAAAGCGAGGATGTTCTATAAGAGATTCTAATTTTACTATTGCTGCATTAAATCTTTCTACATGTCCAACTTGGAGTGTGAGCTGTTTTTCTCCTGCAATTGCTACTAGATCATTAGCATCTTGAAGGGTTTTGGTTATAGGCTTTTCTATAAAAGTATGTATGTTATGTTCAAGAAAATACTTTGCAACATCATGATGCAAGAATGTTGGAACAACAACTGTTACAGCATCAACATAATTTGCTAATTCACGAAAATCCTTAAAGTATTTAACACCATATTTTTCAGCTTGGGCTTTTCCTGCTTCTTCATTTACATCTGAAATACCAACAAGATTTGCACCTTCTATTTCGTGAAGTATTCTAGCATGATGTTGTCCCAAGTGGCCAACGCCTATAACACCAATATTAACAGCTTTGTTCATTAATTACCTCTTGTCTACAACCTTAATAGCTATACCGGCTTCGTCTGCCATTCTAATAACTTCTTCTCTGTCTAGTAGAAGAGTTTTCCCTTCTTCAAAAGCAAGACATTTTGCCTTAGCTTTTTTTAATGTATTGATAGTTTCTATTCCTACTGCAGGAATATCATAGCGCATATCTTGAGTTGGTCTAGCAACTTTAACAACTGTAATATCACCATTCCCAAGTTCGCTTCCTCTCATAATAGCTTTATTTGTTCCTTCTATTGCTTCAACCGCTAGAATAACACGATTTTTTACTACAACTGTTTGCCCAATATCAAGACCAGCTATTTCTTTTGCAATTTTATGACCATATTCAATATCTTGTTCTTCTTCTGGAGTAGGTTGTCGTTTTGTTAAAACGCCTTTTTCTGGTAATAAAACAGATAAGAACAAGGTCGAATCACAAACGTGAATTCCTTCTAATTCAAATTCTTCACAAAGCTGCTTTAATATTGCGTCATCATTGTTGTTTTTTATTTTTGAGAAAACTTTAAGAAATCTGGCATCTGGATGGATTTTTTCAAACATTAAAGTTTTGGTAACTCCTCCAGCCATTACCATTTTGTCTATACCTGCTTTTACAAACATATCAATCATGCTTTGTAAACTGCCTATATTAAACCACTGTATTTGGTCAACCAAGTTTTCTATTTCTTTAGAAGTTTCGTCTTCAATTGCTGCAGTAATAACTTCATAACCGCTTTTTCTTGCTGCTTTAGCAAAATAGAGTGGAAATCTTCCGCAACCAGCTAATAATCCAATACGAGACACTCTGTCTTTCCTCGCTTTTCTTATTATTCAAACAAAATTATTGTTTGAAAACAACATTAGTCTAGTGATTATATCACGATTTTTTTATAAGTCTACACAAAATCTTTGAAAGATGTTAAGAGATTTAGAGTAATTGTGTTGGAATGCCATATACTTCTTCTGAAGGATCTTCTTTTTGGGGTTCATCGTAAAGATTTAATCGATAACTTAAAAACTCAAGTTCTGTAGATAAATCAACATTATGAACGTGAACATCTTCAGAAGATATTAGTTTAAAAGGTGCAAAATTTAATACTGCTTTTACACCAGAAGTCATAACCATGTCGCTTATTTCTTTAATTGCTTCTACTGGAACTGTTAAAATTAAAATATCTATTTCTTTGTCTTTAACAATTTTTGGAAGTAATTGAACATCAGTTATTTCTTTTGCATCACCTATTTTTGAAGGTAATTGTTTTGACTGCTTATCAAAAAGAGCACAAATTTTAAAATTTTTCTTTTCAAAACCAGGATAGCAAGCTAAAGCCATTCCTAGACGGCCTATACCAACAATACCCACATTACGTGTTTTGTGAAGTCCAAGAATTTTGTTAATTTGTTCTTTTAACTTTTTGACTGAATAACCTACTCCGCGTTTACCAAAATCGCCAAAATATGCAAGATCTTTGCGAACTTGAGCTGGGTTAAAAGCTAGTCTCTTGGCCAACTCTTGAGAGGAAATCATTTTAACTTCTTTACTTAAGGCGTTTAAAAACCTTAAATATATTGAAAGCCTTTTTACTGTAGCCTGAGGAGGAATTAATTTAGTATTCACTTTATCTCATTCCTTTAACTTAAAAGAAGAACAACCACATAAAAAAGATTGTTCATTAATGCGGTTTTTGCCAGGACGCTGAAGTTCTGTAAGCCTTAAAGCTGTTGAATTCCCACAGGCAATAATAATCCCTGTTTTGGGACAACAAGATATTATTTCGCCAGCTTTTGTATTGTCTTTTTCGTTTTCAACAACTTTAGCTCTAAAGACTTTGATTCTAGTATCATTTTCACATTCAAACCAAGCACCAGGGAATGGGCTCATGGCATAAATCAAATTTCTTATTTCTGTAGCAGATTTTTGCCAGTCTATTTTTGCTGTTTCTGAAGTAATTTTAGCAGTATAAGTTGCTTTGCTATGGTCCTGAGGAACAGGTGTAATCTTACCTTCTGCGTAATCAACAAGAGCCTTTAATAGTAATGGAGCACCACTTATTGATAGTTTATCATGAATAGCTTCTAAATCATCATTTTCATCAATTGTAATGCGATTTGTTGCTAACATATCACCTTCGTCCATACCTTTGCTCATAAGTTGGACTGTGTTTCCTGTTTCTTTAAAACCATTCAGAAGAGCATACTGCATAGGTGCAGCTCCTCTTAATTTTGGAAGTAATGAAGCATGTAAATTAACAGCTCCTATTGTAGGTATGTCTAATACTGATTGTGGAAGTATTAATCCATAAGCTACTACTACTAAATAATCTGGAGCAAATGAACGAAGTATTTCTACTTCTTCTGGTTCTTTTTTGAAACTTGCTGGGGTTCTTACAGGTATATTATGGTCTATTGCGAAAGATTTTACAGGAGTTGGAGTTAAGGCTTTCCCTCTTCCTTTAGGTCTGTCAGGCATAGAATAAACTGCTTTAATTTCGAAATCAGATGATTCATAAAGCAATTTTAATGAGGGAAGTGAAAAGTCTGGACAGCCCATAAATACTACTTTATAGGGCTTAGCTGATTTTTTACACATTATTATCTAGCCTCAAACAAGGAATCGTCTGTTTCTTCCTCTTCTTCTGTTTCACTTCTTAGAGAACCACCACGCTTAATAATATCTAACTCGTTTTTGATTTGAGAACGTCGAGCTTCGGGCATTCTATCTACGAAAACAATTCCATTTAAATGGTCTATTTCATGTTGAATAGCTCTTGCCAATAATCCTTCTGCTTCAACTTCATATAATTCACCATCTTCTGGATCTATGTATTCTGCAACAACATTTGTCGCTCTAATAACATTTTCACTTAATCCTGGAAAAGATAAGCATCCTTCAGGTCCTTTTTCTTTGCCTTTTTTCTTTATAATGCTTGGATTTATCATCGCTAAAGGATCGTCTCCGCAATCAATTACCACAACTCTAATGTTTTTTCCAATTTGAGGTGCTGCTAAACCAACTCCATTAGCAGCATACATTGTTTCAAACATATCTTTAACAAGTATCTTTATGTCATTATCAATATCATTAACAGGTTCTGAAACTTTTTTTAATGGTTCTTCACCATAGTGAAGGATTCTGTACTTCATATTAACTCCGAACTATAACACTATATAATTATGTTGTGAATAATATCACAAAGATTTAACTAGTGAAACTCTAGTGTACAATAACTTAAATAAATTAATGAAAATTTTTCTTGACTAATATAAATAAAGTGGTAAGATACATTCACTTTCAAACGAAAGTAAGTTCTTTAAAAATCAGTAAAAATTGAAAACTAAAAATAAAAAAAGTAGTTGACAAAGAAAACTGATTTTGGTAATATAAATACCTCGCTAAG
>CAMJNS010000085.1 GCA_946407375.1 uncultured bacterium | reverse complement strand
AAGTTCCACCAGCGGGCTTTGGAACTATTCTTTCATAGTGATCTATGTAGTAATCACCTTGATAACCATTAGTCTCTGATTTGGCGTCGAAGCCAATATATAAAGTTACAGATTCAGCTACTAAGTTTTTTCTAACTAGGTCGAGGCAGAGTAGGTCAGTCATTTCTTTTATAATAATCTCGGCTTCTCTGAATTTATAAGGTCTAGGTAAAACCTGACTGCTACTTAAACTGCTATTCTTTGGTCGATAGGCTTTTATGTCTTTCATCAAACAGGGTTCAAGCCCCCAGGCGTGGTCTATTAGTAACTCTGCATTGACACCTAAAAGCTTATATAGCCATTCTTCGTTGTGTAGAGAATATTCGGCAATATCGCCCATGGTGTTGATCCCATAGCGTTTAAGCCTGTTGGCAATGCCTGAACCTATTTGCCAAAAATCAGTAAGAGGTCTATGATGCCATAATTTTTCTCTGTAGCTTTGCTCGTCTAGTTCTGCAATTCTTACTCCATCGGAATCTGCGGCAGAGTGTTTTGCTATTATATCCATAGCTATTTTTGCCAGATACATATTGGTGCCTATTCCAGCTGTGGCAGTAATACCTGTAGTTTTTAGAACGTCTCTAATCATAGTTATAGCCATTTTATGAGCCGAACCCTGGTAAAAATGAAGATAGTTGGTTACATCCATAAAAGACTCATCTATGCTGTAAACATGAATATCTTCTGCTGATATGTATTTTAAGAAAATCTCATATATTTCAGCGGATTGCTTTATATAAGCTGACATTCTTGGCGGTGCTACTATGTAGTCAATCTTCTTTTTCAGCATAGATTCAGCTTCACGAATTTTTTGCTTTGCTTCGAAAAGTCTTGGTCTGCCAGGAACTCCGATTGCTTTTAATGCTGGAGAAACTGCTAAACATATTGTTTTATCTGTTCGAGACTCGTCTGCTACTAAGAGATAGGCTTTTAACGGGTCTAGATTGCGGTAAACGCATTCTACACTTGCATAATAGCTTTTCAAATCTATACAGACATAGGTTCGGTTTTGCATCAGATAGCCTCTTGTTTAAAGACTTTTTTATAAGTGGCTAGTTCGACTCCTTCTATGCTGTAACCTCTAAGTCTCATTGCTTCGAGTTTGTATTCTACAATTATGTTACTAGTATTTGTACGATCGGCTATTTCTGGAATAGATAAAACTCCGCATTGAGCTATTTCATCACCCAATTCTTGTTTCTTTTCGTCTAATTTTGACAATTCTTTTTTATATTCAATAAGTTTATACTTTTGAGTTTCAGAGCTTTCTTTGCCCTGTAAAGCAAACAAAAGCTTTTCGTATTCTTGTCTAAGTTGCTGTTGTGTAGCTTTTAAGGCTCTGAATTGTTTCATAACTGAATTGTTATAGCCCGTCATTTCAAGAATTTTATTGGTTTCTATTGTATATTCGGCTGCGAATATATTGGCTTCACGTTCGTATTTGCTAATTGTTTTGCTGTTCAATTGCTGACTAGGCTCTAGAAGAGTTAGATCTAGATGGTAGTTGCTATTTTGAGTAAAATCAGATTCGTTAAGGTGACCTAAAACCCCATGACCTATTTCGTGCCATTCGTCAAATCGCTTTTCAATAGGTTTTAGACGAGTATTTATGCCTATGAAAATCTGATTCTTTATACGGGTTATATAGCCAATCAGACTGCTTGATAGCATAATAATATCGTATTTTAGAAAGGCTGCGACTTCTTCTGGGTTGTCAGAGCCAATTTTTTTTATGATTTTATCTATTTTTTTGAACGATTCTGTAAGTTGCATTTTTAAGATATAAGATATTGACAGTTGCTCGCTTGAACTTTATCAAAACAATAACTACAACAAAAAACAACTACAATAAAAACTCTTTTTGTATCTCTCAATTCTTGTCTTTTACCTTTCTTTTTGCTAGCTTTTTATCTATTTCTTTGACTCTATTTAGATGCTCTTCTGATTTTATGGCTTTATCAGTTTTAAACTTGTTAGCAGTATGCTTTGCTCTGCTTTTTTCTGTAGCAATAATGAAGAGCTTTTGCATTTCTAAGATGAAGTCTTCTTGTTGTTCTTGAGTTAATGTTCCACCAGCAAGTAGGCTACCTGCCCCTTCGAGTAGAGCACGTGCTTGTTCTTCACCTTTTTTACCGTAAAAGCCTCGCAATGTATCTAATGCTTCAGCTTTTTTCATCTCTATATTGCTGTTTTCAACACCAAGAAGTTCTTCGACAGTCATTCCAAAGGTTGCAGCCATTTTTGTTGCTGTATCAGCAAATGGAATGCGTGTTCCTCTTTCGTAGTTAACTATAGTGCTTTGGGCTACGCCGCATTTTTCGCCAAGTTCTGCTCTAGTAAAGCCAAAGTCGTTGCGAAGTTTTTGCAGACGTTGCCCAAATTCTAGGTAAGGAGGTTTTGATGTGGTAGGGGTAGACATTTTTTACTCCTGTTTTTCACGTTCGTGTATTATATTTTTATAATAGTGAAATTTCACGAATGTGTCAAGATATTTTTCACAAACGTAGAACAAACATATTAAAATTTCTTTACTGGATGGATTTCGTTTTGCTTTCAGCAACGTCACGTTATCACGCATACTTCGTATGCTCGTAATGACATAAGAATTGCGGTTCGCAGAGGCTGTGCGAAAACTTGAAATTTTCAAAAAAATAATATTTCTTTTTATATAGTCTACACATTGTCATAAACGTATAGCTTTCAGAGCTAAAGCCCATACGCTATACTTTTTATGACAAATGTGTAGACAATTAGTATAATCTAATTAGAACTTAAAAACCTAGATTTCGCACAGCCTCTTGTAATGACGTATTGGCACAGACTTATCGTTAGCTAAAACAATCCCCTAATCTCTTATCTCTGTTCTCTAATCTCTAAAAACGAAAAGCCACCAGTTAAAACTGGTGGCTTTTCGTTTTTATTCTTGATATTAGAATGAACCTGGTTCTATGAAACCTGCTTCATTACCATCTTTTGTGACTTTTAATGAACCAAACTGTATGCCCTTGATTTTTTTCTTATCACCTTTATAAGTTGATTGTACAATGAATTTTTCATTCTTAAAATCAAAAGCTACTAGTCTTGCAACTGCAAGAACATCTTGATTTTCATCTAGAAGTGCAGTGAGAATACCTTTTTCATTACCAGCAACAAAGTTTCTAATAAAACCTATATCTTTGGGCCATTTCTTTTTCATTGCATCAGTAATAGGTTTATCAGTAACAACAAGGGTACCTTCAAAGCCAGAAAGCTTTTCTGCCCAGAGAGCACCATTGAGTTTCATCTTTGTACCAGTCTTTAAGAAACATCTATCGGTAAATACCTGTTTAAATGGAATAGCAAATTCTTTCGTTCCCTTGAAATAGCGTCTGCTTACTAATTCACGCAAAGCTTTTCTGTCCATCTGACTTGTTGGAGAAGCTTTCTTAGAAACTGGCAGTCTTACAATTTTTTCTTCTGGTAAATGTTTAACTAGATGTTCTAATTCTTTGCCACGCTGCATTAGAACAACTTTATCAGGATCAACAATATCTAATTTAGCTTTCTTTACTGCACGACCGCCATCGAACTGAACCCAACCGGTTGTATCAATAATAAGAGCATCAGCTTCTTTTTCAGCTTTGTTAAGCATGTGAACCAAACCTGAGAGTGCAGGCAGGAAATGCAAATTAGAAGAATGAGCACCAATCATATATTGATGAGTTGGTTCCAATTCTGTTAAGAAAACTTCTGGCTTCTTAAGAACGAGCATACCGAAACAGCCTGGGCAACCAATATCAGATTGACCTGTATCTGTATCTAATATTGCAGTCTTACCGATTTTTGTAAGCAAGCGATTTGCAAGATAAGTGCTGAAGAAAGTCTTACCAGTATCTACTTCACCAAGAACTAATACTTTATAGAGTTTTCCTCTTTTTCTTTCTTTAGAAATCTTAGTAGCTAATAAATCCCATTCTAATGGAATAGTGCTAGTTTCCATTTTGGTAATCTGGTCTTTTTTAGCTTGAACACTGACTTTAGATTTTTTAATACCAAGCAAAGGCACTTTTTTGCCTACTGGAACAGTGACTGATTCACCTTTAGCTACTGGGGCAGCAATACATTCTAATAAGCCTGAATCGACCTTTACTTTGGCTGGACCGTTTAACAGATAAAAATCGCCTTTATTTATTTCTAGATTCATTTATTCTGCTCCTTGTCAAAAACCAAAGATGGCCATAATTCATTAACAACCTTATCGTTTATCATTTCAGCTTTACTAATCTTTTTAACATCTATATCAACAGTCTTAGCTTCGGATGCAGTCATAACATTTTTCAAAGAAATCTTTTTGCCTGTTTTGGTAACAACACCAGAAAGCATTCCGTCTTTAGTTGTTAAATAAACAGTCTGACCTTTTTTTATGTCTTTGACATCAACATCTTTTCTTGCCTGATTAATACACATGTTAACAAGGCCAGGATAAACAGGGAGCTGGTCGTATATTTCTACAAGTTTTGCGACCATAGCTTTGAATAGCATTGGGTCTTTCTGGGTTGCTAAAAGCCCTTTAAGATACCCGATTAAACCAGTAAAATCAGTTTCTTTAAATGACATAATCTTTCCTTACTTAATATAATCCAAGCCAAGTTCTTTGGCTCTTTTCTTTTGCTCATCATTAAGGGAACCATTAGAAGCTATTTTATCTAATTTATCCATCTCTGTTAATACTTCGGTAACTCTTGTCAGAACATTTAGGAATGTTACTTTGTCTGTTTTTACAGTACATTCTGCAGCTACTGGATGTCCGCCACCACTAATAACTTGTTTAGATTCTGGGTATCTGTTTCTTAAAGAATCTTGTAGTTCATGACAAATCATGCCTGAATGAACTTTTGGTCCTGTTGCACGTACTGATACGTGAGTATAGCTGTCTGAAACAGCACTTACCATAATAATTTGAGCTAATTTGTCTTGACCGGCAGCTTTTAAATCAAAAAGCTTGATTGAGCCAATCATTGGCAGTAATGGAACCTTTGGACCTACAAAGAGATATATTGAAGTGTCTTCTAATTTTAATATTCTTGCAGAAGAATCAAGCATTGAAGAAGCTCTTTCCCAGTCTTCCAAGAAATAATTCCAGATTTTCTTTAATAAACTTTGTTCTTTTTCAGGAATCAGTGAAAGAAAATCGTTAACACTTCTGACTTTCTTGATTTCATTAACTTTGCCAGCAATTTCTTCTAAGGCTTTAGCACATAAATCGGGGTGTAAAACATCTTTTAATGCAGGTTCTCTATCGTTATAGAAATATGAGAAACCGCCGCCACCGCAGCCATGTATAATTTCGCTTATAAGAGAAATCACACAGGTTCCATCTCTTTGAGAAGCGTCAAACATAGTTGGGCGTTCTTTTACAAAAGTGAAAAGATTCTTGAAATTATCTAAGGCATACTTCTTAAAGAAAGGTCTAACAAAATCGGCACAGGTGCCTGTAACAGGCTCTATAGCCCAGTCACCTTTCAAACCTATTAGAGCTAATAAATCATCAAATTCTTCGCGAGTTCCTGCCAAAACAGAAATACCATGAGCAAGAACTGAACCAGAGCATTGTACATAATTTTTTGCACCTGGATTAAAGAAAGTGTTCTTTTCAGGAGGAGTAACACCAGGGTGATGGTCTATAACATAACAAGGAAGCTTATCTGAAATGAAATCATCAGCATTGGAAGTGCCTTTATCTAACATAAATACACATTCTGCTTCAGGAAATTCTTTTAAAGCCTTTTCTAATTGTTCTGGCTGTATTTTAAAGCCTTCGGGCATATAATGCTTAACTTGCCAGCCTTTTTTGATTAACATTCTTTTACAAATCAAACCGCTAGTAATGCCGTCTGGGTCATCATGACTAAAAATAATAGCTTTTCCGGGCTTATTTACGACTTCGAGTATTTTTTGAAGTCCTACGTTAGTTTCTTTAAGCTTTTCCCACTGTGTTGCGTGGTCTTCTACATTGGTAAAATCAATATCAAAAATCTTTGATTCTGTCATCTAAATATATTTATATCCTTTCCTATATGTAAAAATACATTATAGATAAATTTAAATAATTCGGTCAATAGAAATTGTATAAACTTTTAAAACTTTATAAAAATAAATTAATTTTTTCAAACAGAGTAAAGAAAATTTAATGTTTTTTGTATCGTCCTTATCGGACGAGTCTATATATATCATCTAATCCGTGGGTGTTTTCAACACCCACGGTTATTAAAGTTGTGTCCTTTCGGACACTTTTTGCAAATGTCCGTAGGACATTACAATGAAAGATTATGAAACTCCTATTGCTACTGAAACCATAACTGATTTACAATTATTCCCATTCACAAAAGGATCAACAACGGGATTATTACAAGATGATTATTATTTCGGCTATAATATAACTCATGTTGGTCAAAGGGGTACATTAACAATGACAAGGTATTGGAAATGTCAATATTCAGGATTGAATGGTTCATATACTGACACATATTTTTATTTTGAAAAATAAATAGTCTAGTATTAGTAAATCGAATTCAATTCTTACTCAAAAAAATAGATTGAATCAAAAAAGCCTTTGGGTAACCAAAGGCTTTTTTGTGTAATTATTGTTCTTAGTAGTTATTGTTTTTATTGTCTGCTATAAAGTTTGTAGACTATCTAATATTGGAATTATTAGTTAGCTTACAGCCTTGGGCTCAAACAATAATTACAACAAAAACCAACAACAATAATTACCAGTAATAGTTGCAATGACGTTTTTTGAAACAATGTTTTTTCTGATTTAGATGCAGAATTAATAATTCGGTATAGACAAATCTTTCTTTCGTTTCTTTCTTTACTTTCATTTTTCTTTCGTTATAATGAAAGAAAGGAAAGATAAAAATGATAGAAAACATAGATATAGAATTTAAAGAGCTCGACAAAATAAAAGGAACTCTTCCTGGCAGTCTTTCAAAAGATATAGTTGCTTTTGCAAACACTCTTGGCGGCAAAATATATATAGGCATCAAAGATGACGGCAGTATTGTAGGAGTTGAAAATCCCGACGATGTAATGACACGCATATCAAATCTTGTTCACGACAGCATACTTCCAGATTTGATTCCTTTTATTCAAATACAAACAATAGAAAAGAACAAAAAACATATAATAAAAATCACTGTTTCAACAGGCACACAAAGACCTTATTATCTAGCAAAAGATGGGTTGAAACCAAAAGGCGTGTATCTAAGACGTGGCTCGGCTTGTATACCTGTAAGTGAAGCCGGTATTAGAGAAATGATAATGGAAACTTCTGGAAAATCTTTTGAAGAAAGCAGAAGTTTAAATCAAGATCTAACTTTTGAAACACTGAATAAAGAAATGCAGCTGCGCAATTTAGAGTTTAACAAGCCTCAAATGAGAACTTTAAAACTAATAGGAACAGACAATTTATATACAAATCTTGCGCTGCTTCTTTCCGACCAATGCCCATATACAACTAAAATAGCTGTATTTCAGGGAAGCGACAACGCAGTTTTTCGAGAAAGAAAAGAGTTTGGAGGGTCTTTGCTGAAACAGCTTTCAGAAGCTTATCACTTTCTAGATTTTTTTAACAAAACAAAAGCTACTTTTAATGAGCTTATAAGAACTGACCAGAGGGATTATCCGGAAGAAGCAATAAGAGAGGCTCTTTTAAATGGAATTATCCATAGAGATTATATTTTTTCAGGAAGTAATATTATCAATATGTATGATAATCAGATAGAATTTATATCTCTAGGAAGTCTTATTAGCGGTCTTTCACTTAAATCTATCTTTATAGGAGCGTCACAGTCACGTAATCCAAACTTAGCGGCTGTGTTTTATAGATTAAAACTTGTTGAAAGCTATGGAACAGGTGTAAGAAAGATTAACAGGTTATATAAAGATTATACCGATAAACCTCTTTTTCAAACTGCAGAAGGAGTTTTTAGTGTAACTCTGCCAAATCAAAACAATGTTAATAACATTGTAAAAGAAGAGTCTACTCAATATAATTTTTATACCCTTGATATAAAAAACGAGATTTTAAATTTTATAAAATTTAAGAAAAAAATAACAAGAAAAGACATAGAAAATAAGTTTGGTTTTGGCACAACCAAGTCTTTTAACTTGCTTAAAGAATTATGTGAAAATAAACTTATAAGGCAAATAAAACAAGGCAAGCAAACCGTATACATTATTTCGCCATAGTTTTTAAGTATTCTTAAAGCTTTTATGGCAGTAATTTGTTATAATAATAGCTAAGTTCTGGAGGCTTCTATGAATATTCGTAAAACATTACTTGCAGTATTTGTATTGGTTTGTTCTTCTATTTATGCGGCTGATGATACAAATTTATATACATTTCAAACCCTCAACGATAATATTATAAGAATTCCTGTTGCCGATTTGATGGTGCCAAAAGGCTTTACGCCACAGGTAACCAGCCAATGGGAAAGATTTGACGGAAGTTTTCCTGGTCACGAAGTCATAGGATTACAAAACGCAGACAATAGCGTAGGAATCTACATTTTTACTAATGAAAGCTATTACTATTTCCAAAACAGAAATTCAATTGGTATTAATGAGCCGCCAAAGCAAGGAATTGATTACGAGAAGAGAATAACAATGATGAATTATATGGATTCTTCATCTGTATTAGAAGTTTTTTTAAATAATCTTGGCTTTAATAACAGAAAATTTATAAAAAATTTGCCAAATGATAACAAAAAACTTCAAAGCATCAAAAATGACTTATTGAGACAAGCCCAGCTTAATATACAAAAAATACAGCAAATGAATATGATGGCTAGAAATGGAATGGGTACCACATTGAATAATGTTGATGTAAATATGGCCAAAAAACAATATTCTGTTGGCTCTGGTAATATTGAAGCTTCTTCATGTGTTAGAACAATGACAAGTTCAATCGGCAACAATATGTTAGTTTCTACGACTACTTACTGGGAAATCATGTATTTTGTTTTGTATCGTGCGAATTCAAAAGAACTCTTCGATAAATATTATAATACCTATCAGACTGTCATCAGCAATGCCAGAATCAGACCTGAGTTTTATTTTGTCAATTTGAGACTCAAACAAATGAACGAAGAAAGAGTAGCTAAGATTGGGCAAATCAGATCTCAGATTTCATTAGAAGAACAGCGAAAAATGATTGCTGACAAAACTCCTAGTTTAACAAATCCTGAAGCAGAATCTACTTCCGACAAAGTCATGAATATGTGGGATGATGTTATAACCGAGCGCGATGAATACAAGACCTTAGACGGCAGGAAATTAAAAACATCTATGTACAACGAAACTGTAGCTCAAGACGGCGACACTTTTTATATTGGGAAAAAGACCGGCGTTCCAAGCGGTTTCAAGGAACTTTCGAAGTCGTATTAAGGAAGCTTAAGCAGTAAGCCACAAGTTATAAGTTACAAGCTACAAGTTTGAAGAGTTAGAATTGTTGTCTGACTTTTATGTTAAAAGGTTATTAATTCTTCTAAGGTATTCTCTGCTAATTATAGTAAACGATTATAATCTACAGAAATAGTATAGTCTTTTTCGTCTTTTCCACCAATACTAAGGTGAATATTACCATTTCTATCTGTTCTATAAATCTTCATTCCTAATTCTTCAAATAATTCTAAAGATTTATCAGATGGATATTTAAACTTATTATTTGCTCCAACACTAATTATGCCATCTGCAGCTCCAACTATCTTAAAGAAAGGTTTGTATGCGCTTTGATCAGCTCCGTGATCAGGAATCTTTATAATCTGACTTTTAATTCCTTCGTTATATTTTAAAATTTCACGCTCAGCATCTTCTTGAATATCAGCACAAAGAAGCACTTGAACTTTACCATAACGTATTAACAGAACTATTGAGTCGTTATTTATTTCAGAATGGTTTGCAGAACCATAGATGTCTTCCGGATTCAGAACCTGAACAAAAAGCTCATCTCCCCATTCTAGAACGTTACCAGCTCTAACAGTAATTCTTTTAATGTCATTCTTTTTGCAAGCTTCATCAAAATCTTTGTAAAACTCATTTACAAAGCCTATTGGGGTTTCGTAAACCGTATTAACTTTAAATCTTTTTAAAACAGGGATTAGACCAGTAAAATCGTCAGCATGCCAGTGTGTAGCTACAACTCCGTCGACTTCGTTAACATTAATTCTTGTTAGATATTTATAAATTAATTCACGTTCAGCTTTTTTTGCATCTGTTTCACTTACGTTTGTTCCACCATCAACAACAAAAGTTCTACCTTTAGGGGTTCTAATAACGCAGCAATCACCTTGTCCAACATTAACAAAATCTATTTTAAGATCAGTTGATAGATTATCTGGCAACAAACCTAAATGATTTTTACTTAGTAAAGCTAAAAATACAAATAGATTGAATACTATTAAAATAGCTAGTATTACCCTCGTATTTTGATTCGAGAAAGGTTTTTCTTGAACTCCATAAAAACTCACTGTATTTATTTGACCTCAACTTTATCAATAAACTTTTTTATAGTTTTTTCACTTAAACCCGGTATCTCATATAAATCTTCTAATGTACGGAAACCTCCATTAGAATTTCTAAAGTTAATAATCTTTTCAGCCATTTTTTTACTTAAGCCAGGTAAGTTTGATAATTCGTTTTCATTGGTGAAATTTAAATTAATTTTATCACCCCAGGCTGCTGAACCAGCATGACCACCTAAAACTGTGGCATATTTATCTAGTTCTTTAAGTCTTTTTTTAGACATTCCTTTAACTTCAAGCAATTCAGTTATGTCAGAAATTCCTTTTTTTGATTGGATAAACTCATAAATTCGTTTTGCTAAAGGAGCATTTAGACAGGGAATATTTTTGATACTTTCAAGGTTTGTTCTGTTCAGATTTAATTTGTTTTGACTTGCAACTTCATCAAAGTAAATTGTTTTTTCTAAAGATGTTCTATCTGTTTGTTTAGAAATATTGTTGATTTTATATATGGTTAATTTATTGGCAGAATTTACGTTTGAGATTTTGACTATTAATAGTAAAAGACCAAAAACAAGAGAAATAGTGAGGGTTGCAAAAGTTATTTTTTCAACTTTGTTCAATCTCATGCTTATTCCATGTTAAAAGATAATAAAAAGAAATGCCTAGTAATATTCACTAGGCATTTCTCATTTTATTTGATTATTCCATTGCTGTCCAGGCGTTAACTTTCTTAACCCAATCTTCAAACATAGAGAAGAATTTTTCATAGCTGAAACTTGTAATTTGTCTGAAACAGGTTTCTGCTTCCATATCTTCTAATGCTTTCATTAGTGTAGAATACTTTGAGAAAAACTTATCACAATAAATGCTTAGAAGGAGTTTTACCATATAGTAAGATTGATAATGACCCAACTCTCTTTTTTGAGCATCAGATATTGTTGATAAATCTTTAACAAGCATATTGGGTTTTAAAAGCTGTCCGCTTTTTTGAGCAGTCTGTAGTTTTTCCCAGCCTGATTGGAGCCAATTAATTTGATCTTGTCTGATTCGATAAGATGCTTGCAATGCGAAGCCTTCACGTAACCAAGAAGGTGTTCTCCATTGTTTGAATCGTATTTCTCTTTCATTTACAGCTTTATTAAAGTATAAATGACCTAGCTCTTTAACTCCTAATTCACCACAAGAATTGCTATCAATCTTATTTATTAACAAACAGATTGTATTGGTTATAGGGTTAAAGCAAGATATTTCATTTAATTTTGGAGCAACACCTAGAATACTTTGTATTTGAGAGCTATCATTGACTAAATAATAACAAGCTTGTGGTTCTATATCTGTATCAAAAACCTGTTTAAATATCGGAGTAGCTCTATCAAGACTATCTAGCAGGTTTTCAGCTGCTAAACTGTCTTTTATATCAAAATTAACAGAAAAACCTCGAAGATCAAATTTTTGTCCTAAAGATACTGTTGAATTAGTCATTTATATCTCCAAAAATTATACTTTTTGTTGAATAAATTTTACCATTTCTGCAATTTCTTCTTCTGTTTGTGCTCTTACTAGAAATGCTTCATTTCCCATAACATCAGCAAAAATAGGAGGAAGAATCTGATATGATGCTATTTTATCGCCATAGCTTGCAAATATTTCATCGTTATCGTGGAGATAGTTTTTACCATCTTTTCTAGAAATATGAGCAGCATAATATTTGCGTTCAAATTTTTCCTGGAAATGATTTCCGGCAACCATATTTGCCCATTCCTGATAAATATTTACATCATTTGCGTAATTCATAAGGTCTACTGTATATCCGCCAGGAGCACGGCAGTTCATTTCCATAACAATCAAGCTACCATCTTTTTTACGTAAAAATTCAAGATGGAAAAATCTTGCTTTAAGATTGAATTCCTTTAAGCATCTTCTGCCGATTTCTTCTTGATCAGCAGGAATAACTCTATTGATATAGAAGCTTAAATCATCATTTTTAGCTAACAAATCGTGTGCTGAGTTAGGTGAATACAAGGATGAAGTAAATTCTACTTCACCATCTTTATTTACAAGACCATCAAATGTTGTTAATGCACCATCTACGAATTCTTCAACGAAGTATTCACAGTCTTCGGGCTTCTTTAACCAGAAATTTGCAACATCATCTTCATTGGTAATCTTGAAACCACCAGCTCCGCCAACTCCACGATCTGGTTTGGCGAAAACAGGATAACCGTGTTTCTTTATAAAATCATCTAAAGATTTT